>JBFYQI010000348.1:0-4600 GCA_041302875.1 Ignavibacteria bacterium | reverse complement strand
TGTACTGCATTTCGAACGAGCCTGCAGGAAGCACCTGACCGAGGAGATCCTCCAGCAACGCTTCTCCCAATCCGCCCCGATACTTGGGCGCCCGCAGCATTTCGTCAAGCCGGCTGACACTCTGCCCCAGTTCCTTGATCTCCTGCGTCGCCTTGCCGAGCTCTCCCAGTTTGTTCTGCACATCCTGGATCACGCGCGCCGCGGCGTCGAGGCGATTCCCGACCTGGCCGGTGTTGTTTTGCAGCGAAGAGGCGACGCCGGTGAGTTGTGCATTCACGATCTGCAGCTGGCTGTTGACATTCTGGGTCGTCGTGTCGAGCTGCTGGGCCATCGTCTGCGTCGTTGCGTCGAGCCGCTGCTGAACGGCCTGCGCCGTCGAGTCCATCCGCTGGTTGAACATCTGCGCCGTATGCTGGATCGAATCGCGCATCTCCGTCCGCATGCCTTCCAGTTGCTGCTGGAGCACCAACGTGGAGGACGACGAATCACCGCCTGCCCGGAGGCGAAGGATGACATAGAGGATCGCCGCCAATCCCGCGACCGAAAGGACGATCGAAACATATTCCATGATCTTCGAGCCCTCCGACGGATGCTACTGAATCAGAAATCCGACCGTTGTTCCGATCGCTGTGATGCTGAAGGCGAGACGGGCCATCTGCGGGCGATCGCGCTTGAGCCATGACCAAACCCGCGCGAGCCCGACCATGACGGCCACCAGGGCGACCGTTGCGGCGATACATTCCACAAGAGACCAGGAACGGGCGACAAGGAGGATCAGACTCCGCTCGTTCCAGAATTGTCCGTAGATCACGAGCAAGTGAACTGCATACACCAGGAGCGATTCCTTGCCAACATCGAGCACGAAGGAACGTTCAGTCGAGAGCCGTACTTCCCACCAACGACAAAGCGCGAGGAGGACGATCACGATCCCCAACCGTTCGACCACGAAGAATGGATTCGCCCGGATGTGTGCTGAGGTCCCCAGCAGATCCAAGGGGACCTGACGCAGGAGCGCGCCTCCCACAATGAAGGCAGCACCGACCATCGCGAGCCGCCGAAACCAATCGGTCTCACGTGACGAGCCGCGCACACTCAGGAACCGGGCGGCGAGGAATCCGCCGGCCATCATGAATCCAAGCCAAGGAAAGACGGGGAATAGCGAATAGTGCTGTCCATTCAAATAGGCCGCGAAGATCGGATGTATCACCCGCGCGAAGTCGGTCTCCCAGATCACCGGCGCCCCGAGCGTGAAGACCGCCCACAACGCCCCGATGGTCATCGCGTATCTTCGGTCCGAGCGGATCGCAAGCCGCAGAAGGAAGAGGATGAGCAGGCCGAGGGCGATGCAATGAAGGACGTCCGCCTGGTAGAACTTGAGCCACTCTTTTTCCGTCGCCTCATGCAGCGTCCGCTGCAGCGAGAAGAACGGGAGATGTAAGTAGTACCCGACCATCCACACCAGTCCGATTCGCGAGAGCTGCCTCCAGAATGTCGCGCCATACGTTCGGTACTCCTCCAGCTTTCGCTGAGCCGCGACCATGAACACGAATCCGGAGATGAAAATGAAGCTCGGAGCGACCAGGCCGTTGATGTAGTTGAGCACTTCGAACCACGGCTGCTCGCGGACCGTGTTGAGAATGAAGGCATTGAAGACATGCACTTCGACCATCACGATCACGGCCCAGCCGCGCAGAAGGTCAAGGAAGACCAGACGCTGTTTCGGTGCCATGGAGATTCGCCGATCCGCTCGCACGCGACTCAGGAAATGATCTTCATCTTTTTGCCGACCTTCTCGAACGCCTCGAGTGCCCGGTCGAGATCTTTTCGCGTATGCGCCGCTGAGATCTGCGCGCGCAGCCGCGCTTCCCCTTTAGGAACCACCGGGTACCAGAGTCCTTTGACGTATACACCCGCTTTCAGAAGCTGAGTGCTCATCTCTTGCGCGATGGCCGCCTCGCCGAGCATGACCGGCACGATGGGATGTATTCCTTCCAGGATCTTGAATCCGAGCGCCTGGATCTCCTTCCGGAAATATGCGGTGTTCTCATGCAAGCGACGAACGATGGACTTGTCCGTGTTCAACAAACGGAACGCTTCCATCGTGGCGCACACAATGGCAGGCGGAAGCGAGTTGGAAAAGATGTACGGACGGGCCTTCTGACGCATGTAGGAGATCAACTCCACCGACCCGCTGAGATATCCACCGGCAGCGCCGCCGATCGCCTTTCCGAGCGTCCCCGAGTAGACGTCGATGGATCCGAGCACACGATGATGCTCCGCAGTCCCTCGGCCGGTCTTGCCGCAGACGCCGATGCCGTGGCAATCGTCCATGAACAACATGGCGCCGTAGTTCCTTGCAAGCTCGACGATCTTCGGCAACGGAGCCAGATCTCCCTCCATGCTGAACACGCCGTCGGTCGCGATCATTCGGATCCGATACGCTTTCGTCTTGTCTTCCTCCAACTGCCGCTCGAGGTCCGCAACATCACAGTGGTTGTAAATCTTCTTGTCGGTAGTTTCCGGACGGCATAGGCGTTGGCCGTCGATGATGCTTGCGTGATTCAACCGATCACTGTAGATAACGTCGCGGTAATTCTCGAATCCCAGCTTTTCATTGGTCAGTGCGGCAAAGAAAGCGACATTCGCGGCAAAGGAGGAGGAGAACAGGATCGTATCCTCGGTCTTCAGGAACTTGGAGATCTGCTTTTCGAGTTCCAGATGAATGGTCTGCGTTCCGGTGAGAAAGCGGACGGAAGCCAATCCGTACCCATACTTCTTGATCCCGCCAATGGCGGCCCTCTTCACAGCCGGATGATTCGACATCCCCAGGTAGTTGTTCGAGGCGAGCATCACCGCCTCCTTCCCGCCGACCTTGACCACTCCGCCTTGAGCGGATTGAAGCGCTGTCTCATACTTGAAGGTTTTGGATTCTTCGAGCCGCGCAAGTTCGGCGGTCACCAGTTCATTGACGTTCATGGGTTCTCCTCACGGAAATGATAGCGTGTTCTTCATCGTCGTGCTCATCATGGCTTCCGCTGCCGAAGCCAGGTCCTGTAGTTCGTCCGAATATCTTCAAGCACTTCTGTATCGATCAGGTCATCATGCCGGATGCGTACATCGTAGTTCTCCCACCCCATGAAGTCTTCCAACGCTTTCTTCGTCGGCGCGTCATATTCGCCGTGAAGCGGCCCCGCATAGAACGCGACTCCCTTGTATCCCTTGTTCTGCATGATGGCTTGGAGCTCAAGGCAGACGGCCTTGTCGACTGGGATGAGGTTCTTTGCTTCCGAACGGAAGAAGAAGAGCTTGTGCAATGCATAGAGCCGCTCCAATTCCTTCAGCGGCGTCGCATGATCGTAGATGCTGATGTCGATGTAGTCGTCTGTGGATCCATCGTACCCTGCCCCTCGCCGCTTGACGAGCAACGCCGCCGATTGTTCCCCGCGGCGATCGCCCCCGGCCTTCCCTCCTGCAATGAGTGCTGCGACGAGGCGGTCGGCCAGACTCCCGTCGGTCCGCTCGAAGGTCATGGCAAGCGCGTTGACCGTGGCTTCGCTGACTAGGATGTTCCCTTGCGCAGCGAATCCTTTGCCGACGATAACTGTTCCTTTCCCCCCTGCCGCGGCGCCTGCTCTTCCCCCCGCCCAATCGAAGCAATCCGTTCCGGTCCAGCTTGCTGCGTTGCCTTGCCTGTCCACAATCCCGACTTGCCGAGAGTCGCGCGCAGAATCCGACCCGATCAGGATCCTCAGTGTTTCCTCCGCATTGGCACCGTTGCGCATGAGCGCCAATCCCCGCGGACCGAAGGAGACGTTCGCAAACGATTGTGTCGCGATCGCTCCCACCTCCGCCTCGGCCCACGGCACGACCGGACGAACGTTCGGAAACTTTGACTGAACGGCAACGCCGACATCTCCCGACTGCGTGTCAACCGCAACGATGGAAAAAGTGGACACAAGCTGGTCCGCCGTCGGAGGCATGTGGAGGAAGAAACAGCAGAGGAACGTCACAAGGAAAGCGGGGATGACCCATCGAGGTTTGTTCATGCGGACACCATGCGTTGTGATCAGGGGATCGTTCGGCGAAGCCGGGCGCAAAACGATCCGTCCATGCCATGCAGATGCGGAAGAGTCTGGACCGTTCCATCGGCGGCGATCAACTCCGAGGACACAAACTCAGAAGCAGAATCAAGGCAGAATTGCGGATGATGTTCGAGGAATCGCTGCACGAGAAGCACGTTCTCTTCCGGTTCGATCGTGCATGTGCTGTAGACCAGCACGCCACCGGGCTTGACGAGATCGGCGGCATGGTCCAGAATGCGCCCCTGGAGGTCCACAAGCTTCTCGATGTCATCCGAAGAGCGGGACCACTTCGCATCCGGCTTCTTCGCAAGCACGCCCAACCCCGAGCAAGGGGCATCGACCAGAACTTTGTCCGCCGGCGGAATCGTGATCGTCGCTGCGTCATCCGCAATGGTCTGCACATTCGTAATGCCATGTCGATCGCACGCCGACTTCACAAGAGTCAGACGCGATTCATACCGGTCGACGGCGACGATCGTCCCTTGGTTCATCAGCAGTTCGCCGATGAATGTCGTCTT
>JBFYQI010000330.1:0-6827 GCA_041302875.1 Ignavibacteria bacterium | reverse complement strand
CGCGGACGTACCAGTTCATAGATGAAGCTGTATCGAACAGCAGACATGCGTATCGGCTCAAGCAGATTGACCGGGATGGTTCCTTCATGTATTCCCAGAGTGTTGAGGTTGAACTGGGGATAATGCCATCCGATTTCTTTCTCGAACAGAACTATCCGAATCCATTCAATCCAAAGACAACCGTTCGATACGCGTTGCCTCAGAGATCACCTGTGATTCTTGCGGTATTCAATTTGCTGGGTCAACGAATCGCGACTTTGGCGGATGGGGAACTCGATGCAGGCTACCACAGTGTCCAGTTCGACGGCAGTGGCTTTGCCTCGGGCGTCTACATCTACTGCTTGCAGGCAGGGGAATTTGTGGAAGCACGGCGGCTTGTTCTCTTGAAATGACGAATGCAGGATCCTATTGCTTCAACAGAGACCGCTGCGTATCTTCTAATCAGATGAGGCTTCCGCCGCGGTAGAATTTGACAATCGAACTATTGAACGCTGAGAGTCTTTGGATTTGGAAGCCTCATTCTCTCAGCGTTTTCATATCGAGGCAGGTGGTTGCCCAAGTGGTTGCACAGTTGGCGGAAGCAGTGGTCGCGTGGTCTCTCTTGATGAGAGGTGTTGCGGAATTTGAAATAGTTTCTCCTGCACCCGTAGCTCAATGGATAGAGCAACAGCCTTCGGAGCTGTGGGTTGGGGGTTCGACTCCCTCCGGGTGCACAGAAGAAAGTGGAAAGCGGGGAATCGGGGAAGCGGGGAAAGTGAAAGCGTTGGAGCTTGGTAAGTGTGAAAGTTGTGCAAGTTTCTACTTGTCCTTAAATTTTCCTCGATTCCACATTGCCCCGTTTTGGAGTTTCCTTGGGCGAGGACTCCCTCCGGGTGCACAGAAAGTAGGAAAGTAAATAGTGAGGAAGCGGGCCTGCCCCGTGAGTCCCGAAGGGACGAACGGGGGAAAGTTGAAGCGTTTGAGCTTAGTAAGTGTGAAAGTTGGACAAGCTTTAGCTTGTCCCCAATGCTCTCCCCAACTCCTATGTTCCCTCATTCTCCACTCTCTTCTTCGCAACCGCGAAAAAGACCGCAGCCCTTGCTCAACGACTCAACGGCTCACAGGCTCACCGGCTCAATGACTCCTTGCTTCAACCCCACTGACCACTGATGCCTCGCCAGAGCTCGGCACAGGCCACTGACTACTGACCACTGCTTCCCCCATGTCTCCCCACGAAACCTTCATGCACCAGGCTCTCCGCGAAGCGCAGCGCGCGCTCGATGCGGACGAGGTTCCTGTCGGGGCCGTTGTGGTTCACGAAGGCAAGGTCATCGGACGTGGCTACAATCAGATTGAACGGCTCCAGGATCCGACGGCGCATGCTGAGATGATCGCGATCACCGCGGCTTGCAATCACCTTCAGTCACGCCGCCTCGATGGCTGCACGCTCTACGTCAATCTTGAACCGTGTCCCATGTGTGCCGGCGCGATCGTGATGGCCCGGATCCCGACGCTCGTGTTCGGCGCATACGACCCCAAAGCCGGAGCGGCGGGGACGCTCTACACCATCCCGGAAGACAAGCGGCTCAATCATGTCTGCCATGTCATCGGCGGCGTGCTCGACCGCGAAAGCGAATCCCTCCTGAAATCCTTCTTCGCATCCGTCCGCAAAGCGAGACGAAACTCGCCTTCGATTTGATGTGTTTTGCGTTTGTCTGCACGGTTTTGGATCATCCCATCGTTTGATATTCCGGCTCTTTCTTGTAACTTACTTAGTTAGCTCGGAAGTCGTCCATTTCGTCTTTCCAATGGAAGGTCAGCAACTCAGGGTTTCCCATGTCGAATCCCCCTCCCCATACCCTGAATCAGTCACGTCCGGCGCCTTCGGCCGATGGCGGTATCCGAATTCTGCTCGTCGAGGATGAGAAGAAACTTGCCCGTTCGATCGAGCGCCAGCTTCAGCGCGCCGGATTTCAGGTCGAGCTTGCATTCGACGGTGAATCGGCCCTGCTCAAGGCCGTCGGACAGGCGTTTCATCTGATCATCCTGGATGTGAACTTGCCGCATAAGTCCGGGTTCGATGTCCTCCGGGAACTCCGATCGCAATTCTATGAGACGCCGGTTATCATCCTCACGGCGCGCGACGCCACACCCGATAAGATCTTCGGGCTCGCCGAAGGGGCGGATGACTATGTCACCAAGCCGTTCGATTCGGGCGAGCTGGTCGCGCGGATCCAGGCCATTCTGCGGCGATCCGGCATCAGCCGGGCCTCGGTCATCGAGGCTGCGGACCTCAAAATGGACGTGGTGAAGCGAACGGTGACGCGCGGCGGAAAGGATATCCCGCTGACACACACCGAGTTTGCCCTCCTGGAGTTCCTTCTCCGCAACCGGAACACGATCCTGACACGTCGTCGCATCGCGGAACAGGTGTGGGGTTATACGTTTGACACCGGAACGAACATTGTTGATGTCTATATTAGCTATTTACGCGATGCGATCGATGATGGATTTGAGAAGAAGCTGATCCTGACCGTCCGTGGACAGGGGATTATCCTAAAAGATGATTGAAGCGATGTGAGAAGACGGTCACGCAGAGAACGCAAAGGGAGCAAAGACCGCAGAGTATTTTAGAATAGTGTTACTATCACGAATCCTTTGTGTGCCTTGCCTCCTCTGCGCTCTTTGCGCGTATGTCTTTGAATCCCGACGATGCCCGCTGATCAGAACATAGTCCCAAAGGTTCTCATCGCCGATGCTGATAGCAATGGCGGTGCCGAATTGGTGCGCCGTGTGAGAGGGCTCGGCTATCATGCGACGGATGCGGTCACGTGTGCCGACGACCTTCTGCGCCGAGTGACCGAGGAAAAGCCCGACATCTGCCTGGTCAATCTTCATTTGGGCGGGAAAATGCAAGGACTGCAGCTGGCTTCGAAGATCCAGAATGAGTTGCAGCATCCCGCAGTCTGTTTTGCGACCGCGCCGATCGCCACAGACGCACTCGATCCTGAACTTACGATTGGCACCTTATTCCGGCCCGAGTCGGATGAGTGCCTGAAGTTCTCGCTCGAACTCCAGCTTCGGCGGTTCAGTCTCGAACATCGCTTGCGGGCGGCGGAAGACCGGCTGAGATTGCTCGGCGATACGATCCATGAAGTGTTCTGGATCATTTCGCCGAATCTCTCACATGTGGAATACGTGAGCCCTGGTGTTAAAGAGCTGTTCGGCTTGACGGAAGAGTACCTCGGCGGAAGTCCGCGGTCCTGGCTTTCCATCGTGGAGCCCGGGGATCTGGAGAAGATCAAAGCGCAGGTGAGACGCGGATTCCATTCGGGCGCGAAGAACTATTCGGTGGAATTCCGCATCAGAAAAGCCGACGGTTCAACGCGATGGATATCTTCGACCGCCTACCCCGCGCGCAATGACGCAGGGAAGGTTGTCAAGGTCGTTGGCATCTCCGAGGATGTGACGGAGCGCAAGCAATCAGAGCACTGGTTGAACCGGGCACAGTTCTCCATTGACCATGCGTCGGATTCGGTATTCTGGATTGATCCCGGGGGAATCATCGTCTATGCGAATGAGATCGCCTGTTCTTCTCTTGGATATACCCGGCAGGAACTCGTTGGCGCCCCCGTCAGCCGGATCGACCCAAGCGCCACCGCGGAGGGATGGGCGGAGCATTGGAAGCGTTTGGAAGCGCAAAAGACCCTCCGCATCGAAAGCACGCAGCGGGGGAAGGACGACCGGTCCATCCCCGTGGAGATCACTTCGAACTACGTGGAGTTCGATGGGGAACAGTACAACTTCGCCTTTGTGCGGGATATCACTGCGCGCAAACAGGCGGAACGTTACCTTCAGGAGTCGAGGAACCAGGCATTGCGGTTCTCGTCGCTCGCGGCGCATGAGATCCGAAATCCCTTGACGGTGATCCGGACGCAACTCGAGAATGCGCTTCGTCCGGGATTGAGCGTCGATGCATTGCAGAAGGTCGTGAGTAGTGTTTACGACGACATGTTGCGGCTCAATCACGCCGTCGAAGACCTCCTGCAATTGAGCTCGATGCAGGCGGGAACATTCCGGCTCAGGCTGGAGCAGCTTTCGTTCGGATCGTTCCTGAACGACTTCCAACGCGAAGCGACCCTGCTTGCGAAGGGATGGAACATCGCCGTTGAGCGAATGCCGGGCCCGGATGTTACCGTCTTGATCGATGTGATGCGGATGCGGCAGGTCCTCTTCAACCTGCTCGATAACGCGCTCAAGAACTCGAACTCCGGAACGCAGATCCGCTTCGGTCATAGCGTGGATGGAGACAACGTGTGTTTGACATTCATGGACGAAGGACGGGGGATCCCTTCGAGAGAGATGAAGGAGATCTTCACTCCGTTTTACCGAGGAAGCACCGCTCCCGAGAGTGTGGGTGGAGTCGGCCTCGGATTAGCGTTGGTCAAATGGATTATCGATCTGCACAATGGATCGATCGATGTTGAGAGTGTCGAGGGTTCCGGGACGACAGTCCATATTCACCTCCCGCTTGCCGGGGAAGCGAACCGCCCAAAACCCGGAGCCGCACTGAATGCACTACGCCGGATGCAACAGTAAAGGAACATCATGGAACCCCAGGAACTCCGCCACAAGGTGATGGTTGTCGACGATGAGGATTCGTTCCGACTCGTCTGTTGTGAGATATTGAAGGCAACGGGCCGGTACGAGACGGAAGGATATGCGACGGGGGAGGAAGCGATCGCTGCACTCCAGATCCGATCCTATGATGCCGTCGTCCTCGACTACGTTCTTCCCGGCGCGTCCGGATTGAACGTCCTGCAATGGATGCACGAGGAGAAGATGGAGACGCCGGTGATCCTCATGACCGGCGCCGGTTCCGAAACCGTTGCCGTCGAGGCCATGAAGTTCGGAGCGTACGACTACATCCCGAAGCATCAGTTTGACAAGGATCACCTGCCGATCGTGGTGCAGAGCGTCATCGAGCGGCGCGCATTCAAGATGGAGCGGGAGATGCGGCAATCGCTTGAGCGCGACCGGGAGAAGGTTCAGTTGACGATGAAGACGATGGTCGATGCCGTCGCCTCGCTACAACAGACCGTCGGGAACACGCTGGCGCTGATATCGACGACCATCGATGAACGACAGCAAGACATCGAAGCAATTGTCCCGTTGGAGCGCCGTTCGTTCGTTACGCAGGTATGTGCTGATCTACGCCATCAGTTCGAAGTGCTTTCGCTTGCGAGCACAGCGCTCGTCAATCTTTCCACCGTTGCGATGAAGCGCATCCAATCCACTCCTGGCGCGATCGAATACGACGCCGATCTCCGGAAGACGCTGGAGATGCTGCGGACGGTATCGGATTCGCTGGACGAGGAAAAGTAGGATAAGTAGTCAGTAGCCAGTGGCCGAAGCCCTTGGTCCTTCCCATTGGTTCTTGGCCTTGTTTGCGTTCTTGGTTTCTTGAGATCTTGGTTCTTGTCACTCTCCCTCGATTTCCCTCTGTTTTCGCCGCTTCCCAATCTTAACGCTTTCTAAGATAGGTTAAGGGTTTCTAAGTTGAAGCCTGCTTGGGTGTTCCCTATGTTAGCATCGTTGGTTTTTCACGGATCAGCGACAGGAGACTTGCCGATCGCCGGATCGGGAAGACGCTGACCCACTCACCACCCCACGCCTCGGGGATTTTGCGGAACCATCAGACAGCAAGTCATAAGGAAAAAGTCAGAAGGGTTGGCTCGCGTTGAACTTGGCGAGCAGATGTTCGTTTTCCCCCTTAATGAATTTTGAGTTCTGACTTCTGAGTTATCCTTGATCGCCATCACTCGTTTCCAATCGCACCCGCGGTAGTGAGATGACGGTATCATCATGCGAATGTTATCGCAACATGAACTTCACATTAGAAGATTCCAAGGTACCTGAGACAATTCTAACCAAGGTTAGCTACTTCTAAGATGCATTGAAGGGCATTGTGAGGTAGTTTTGGTATGTCATTCAACTTGAAGAGCATACCATGACCAATCCTCCAGCCCTTCGGATCCTCGTCGTCGATGACGACGCGTCGTTTCGGATGGCAGTCGTGAGTTATCTTGAAGAGCGCGGATACAGTGTTGAGTCGAGTGAAACGGGAGAAGATGCGCTTGAATGCCTCAAACGGGAGACATTCGATGTTGTCTTGCTTGATTATTGGCTGCCAATGATGTCAGGGATCAATGTGCTGCAGAAGATGCATGAGAATAAGAATGAGACGCCGGTGGTGATGCTGACAGGAGCGGGTTCCGAAATCGTCGCGGTGGAAGCAATGTCCCTGGGAGCGTACGACTACATCCCAAAAGAGCGGATCGAAGTTGATCATTTGCCGATCACGATCAACAGCGTGCATGAGCGGCATCTCTTCCGGAAGGAAAAGGAAGCCCGCTCGGCCGAAGGCGTGTTCCGTAAACGAACTGTCGAGACCGCGGCGATGATGCGTTCGACGCTCAATTCGCTTGCACACGTGCTGAACAACAATCTCTCGCTGATGTCGCTGAATGTGGAAGATGGTTTTGATTCTGTGCTGCCGCAAGTACCGACCTCCCAGCGGCCGCAAGCGGAAAAGATGTTGAAGGATCTGCAAGAAGGAATTCGCCTTGTCTCGTCCGGCGTGAATTCGATGCTGACGTTGTCTGAGTCCGTGTATCAGCGTTTGAGCGGCAGTGTGATGGCGCAGCAGTGGGAACAAACGACGCGTATGCAGGTTGCTGAATTGGAGAATGAGCATCGCCGGACGATGGAAGAATCCGGTGAATGTGACGTGGATGGAGCGGGCCGATAATGTATCGGATGGGACCGTTCCGCATAATGGAATTTAA
>JBFYQI010000323.1:0-2538 GCA_041302875.1 Ignavibacteria bacterium | reverse complement strand
GCAACAGGAAGGTCGGAGAAGACATGAGCCCCAAGCTATTGCGGCAGGAAGCGCAGTACGGAGTCGAGATCAAAGTATCCGACACGGGGGAAGGGATTCCAGCAGACCTGCGGGAGAAGATCTTCGAACCGTTCTTCTCGACGCGCGGCCGGGGAAAAGGAACGGGTATGGGGCTCGCGATCGTGTTCAACGTCGCCAGGGATCACGGAGGCTCGGTCGTTGTCGAAAGCGAGGAGCAGAAAGGCACCGTCATGAGCGTCTATTTGCCTGCCCTCGAAGAACAGTCATCGCTCGCACATCCGGGGACGGAAGCGCCCGCGCGGCGGTCGAACAATGAACTGGTCTTGCTGGTCGACGACGAGCTGACAATGCAGGAACTCGGGAGGGAATTGCTGGAGGATGTCGGGTTCCGTGTGCTCATTGCCTCGGACGGGACCGAAGCGGTCGACCTGTACAAACAGCACAAGGGGGAGATCGCCCTGGTCATCCTCGACCTCATTATGCCGAAGATGGATGGCGGGCAGACCTACGTGGAATTGAAGAAGATCGACAGCGCCGTGAAGGCGGTGTTCTGTTCCGGGTACACCTCGGAGAAAGTCATCACCGATCTCCTCAAGGAAGAACAACTCCGTGCGATTCAGAAGCCGTTCCATCCTGCAGACTTCGTCCGCATCGTTCAGGAAGTGATCGCGGAGACGTAGTTTAGAAGAGCATCGAAATCCTCAACCCTCCCACGACCTCCGTCGCACGCGCGGCATCGCCATCTGGAGCGAAGAACAGTTGAATGTCCGGTTGGATCGTCAACCATGATGTCAGCGGAGTCTGATACGTGGCTTCGATGACTGTCTCCGATGCGAGCGTCTCCGGGGCTCCGACCGACCGATACTTCCATCCATTGCGCGCTGTGCTGAAGCCGATCGCCGCGATGTCCCCCTCGTTGAACACCGATGCAATATTGAACCCGCCTGCGACGGAAAGGTCGAATCGATTCACGTTCGCGTTCGCTGTCCCGACGCGGAAGAAGGCCGAAGTTCCCTCTCCCGCAATCGGCCCCTCCGCGATGGCATAGAGCCCGGCGTTGTCCCTCCGACAGACCGCATTTCCCTCTGCCGTGCACTCAGCAAGATCCTCGAACGCGGACGTGTAGCCCCACAATCCGATACCGATTTTTGTGGCTACCGCGCTCTCTGGCGTGTGCGCGATCTCTGCCGCGAAGAGCACTCCATCTCCCGCGTTAAACTCCACGTGCGTTCCTGTTTCCGCCAGAGGGCTTCCCGGCACACCGTCGAGGACCGCACCTGCGATCGTCCAGCCTTCCCAAGGGCTGGCCATAAGGCGAACTCCCGCTGAAGTGACGGGGAAGATCGATGGACCGGCTTCGCCGGTTTGTGCGATCTCCGGTCCGATCCCAAAGGACGAATTCAAAAAGGGTGAGGCGGCTTCGAGCACGCAGAATTCGGAGTTCAGATCGTACAGGCCGACGAGGACGGAGGCAGCGTCATCAAGAAAAGCATATCGCAACGCCGCAGTGTAGAGCCGCATGTCGGGCGTAGTCTCGATGGAACTGACGGCTTGCGCAACTCCGATAGGACCGCTCGGTTCGGATCCATCATTTCCCAAAGTGCAGAATTCGAGAGCTGCTCCGTTCCAGCCTAGCAACTCGTTCAGATCGACCGCGAGTTTCAGGTCCAAGTTGTGAGCGATTGCGGGGGTGAATCGTCTGTGAACGATCGCATCTGCGCGGTATGATCCTTCAACTGAGAATCCACCACGCATCAGGTACTCCCGTATTCCCCCCCAACTGCCGGTCAAGGTCGGTTGAAACGACGGCTCCGCCTCTGATTCGGGAGAATCCGATCCGACCTGTTCAGGGGTTTCATCGGCGAATGAGTTGTATTGAGCTCTTGCCTGCGTCGTCAGGAGAGCGAACCCAAAAATGAATGCGGTCAAAACGGTTCTGTTTTTCATACTCCCTATCGTCTTCAATGATAGTACCAGCAAGAATGGCCCGATTCGGCTACAAAATCCATCCCCAAGAATTGGGATTTGTAGAAAACACAATGGACAATGTCGCACAACCGCCCCAGCAAGCAACGGGCTAATTATGGCCAGACCGAAGTCGGCGAAATAACTGCACGCCTGTTTTTGTTCCTATGAAAGCACCGATATATCTTTAAAATCGCCACCTATTGAGGTGAATTTTCGCAATCTGGGGTGGACAAAGACTGGCACGGGCTTTGGGATAAGGGAATGGATTGAAAAAATGAGCATGGGCGAAACGACGAAAAAAAGGGTATCAGGCGGTCCATTCAAGCGCTGTTCCTTGTGCGGTGCAGAATGGCAGACACGGGATGAATTCCTGGCTGACAAGACGCTCAAGCTCAACGGATATCAAGGCAGCCTACGCAGGCTTCGACTTGGGGAAATGGCGCGCGGTCTGCTCTTGTTCACGCACAAAGCCCCGGGATGTGGCACGACGCTGGCGCTCGAGGCGAAACGGTTCAAAGACGAATCAGTGGAGGCATAGGGTCGAGACGA
>JBFYQI010000318.1:0-6781 GCA_041302875.1 Ignavibacteria bacterium | reverse complement strand
GGCCAGAAATAGGAGGCTCAGCATCGAAACGGGTGATCTCATATTACACGATCTCCACAAGTTTTGTTCGTCCGCGCGTCCCGACGGCAATGCGGACATTACGCTTCGGCACGTGGAAATGATCCGCGAGCAATTCGACGACGCGTTCATTCGCCTTCCCCTCGACCGGCGGTGCGTTCACGCGGACCACAAACGAGCCGTCTGGATTTGCATCGACTCCTTCGCGGGAAGAGCGGGGTTTTACGTGAATTTGGATTCTCAAATCTCCAACCCACAATCAACATTCAACAATCAACAATCAACAATCGCAAATGTGTTCCTCATTTCCCCTCTCCCCATTCGATCACTTCGAGTTTGACCTTTGCGGTTCCTTCCTTCTCAAAGCCTAATTCGCGTGCCGCGCCGAGCGACAGGTCGATGATTCGGTCGATGTGAAACGGACCGCGGTCATTCACACGGACGACGGCTGTTCGACCGTTGACGAGGTTCGTGACCTTGATCCGGGTGCCGAAGGGGAAGTTGCGGTGGGCGGCGGTGAGTCCATGCATGTCGTACGTCTCACCATTCGATGTTTTCCGTCCGTGAAAATCGTCCGCATAGAACGAGGCGAGACCTTCGAGCGTCAAGAGTGCCCGGCCGTTCGAAGATGGAGTGGTCGGAACAGATCGGGTGGAGGACACGGGGGGGCGTGGTGTCTCATTGCCTCGCGTGAACCGAGGAGAACTCGCACAGCCGAACAGCAGAACCGCGAGTGAGACGAACGCGAACGATGAGAGAAATCGGTCAGAGCAGGTCATTCATCTGTTTGCGCCGGAGGTAGTCGACGATCTCCTTCACATCCTGCGAGCGTCCTTTCCGGCAGATGAGGACCGCATTTCCGGAGGAGACAATGACCAGATCATCGACGCCGATCGCGGCGATCACCTTGTCCCCAGCATCGATGTAGTTGCCTCGTGCATCCTTTGCGACCACGAGTCCCCGGAAGGCGTTTCCGTCATCGTCCCCCGGGGTCAGGCGCACGACCTCGTCCCAGGAGCCGACATCGCTCCAGCCAAAGTCGCCGCGCACGACGAAGACCTGTTCCGCCTTTTCCATCACGCCGTAATCGATGGAGATGCTGCGAATGACACCGTAAGCGAGTTCGACCGCTTTGGGAAATTCCGGTGCACCGATCGTCGGAACCACGTTCTGCAATTGCGTGTGGAGTTCGGGGAGGTGCGTGGCGATCGCCCGCAGGATGACGGCCGTTCTCCAGATAAACATGCCGCTGTTCCACACGAAATCCCCGCTCTTAATGAACTGAACGGCAGTTTCCAGGTTCGGCTTCTCGGCGAACGTGCGGACGCGGAACACCCCTTCCGCGTGGTAGGGATTGTCTTCGGTGGTGTCGTCGAACTGAATGTATCCGTACCCGGTCTCGGGATGAGTGGGATGGATGCCGATCGTGACGAGCGCTTCATTCTCGGTGGCAACGCGAACTCCGCGATCCAACACCCGCAAGAACTCCTCCTGGTTTCTGATCAGATGATCGGCTGGGAGGACGATCATGACGCTTTCAGGAGCGCGTTGACTGATCCATTCGGCTGCGAGTCCGATACACGGTGCGGTGTTGCGTCCGACCGGTTCGGCGAGGATATTCTCCGCCGGGAGCGACGGGAGCTGCTGGAGCACCAAGTCCTTGTGACGATCATTCGTCACAACCACGATCTGCGACGAGGGAACGAGTCCCCGTATCCGTTCAACCGTATTCTGGATCATCGTTCCTGAGCCGACGATCTCCAGGAACTGCTTGGGCGTCCCCTCCCGGCTCTTTGGCCAGAATCGGGAACCAACCCCCCCCGCCATCACGACAACATACACCGGAAACTTCTGCTGTTCATTCATTCAAACATCGCTTTCGCATTGCTCAGAAAATCGATCGCTGACCCCAGTGTGCCGCCTCGGTTTCCCGAACTCGCACTCAGCCAATCACGATAAGGTGCCTCGACATTGGAGACCGCGTTCATCACGCGGACATCATCAAGCAACTGCTGGTCCTCGATGAAAACGAGGAACTCCTTCAGAAGCGCCGTGTACTGCCGCAGCTCCTCTCCCCCGTCGCGAATACCGCCGACCACATCGCATTTCTCCACGAGCGTGCGAAGCAACGGGAGACGATCGTCGGAACCAACCTGCAGCGCCTCAAGGAATCGTTCCAGAACGCGGCCGAACACCGACTCCGGGCTGGCGGACGTCTCAGCATCATCGCCGGAGGAAGCGGGCAGTGGTGCCAACGGTGGGGGCTCGGGGGAAACGTTGAGCCCCTCCTGTTTACCGAATGGAACCTCGGGTTCTGCCGGTGCCGACGAGACAGGTTCCGATGAAGACGCATTGGGAGCGGGGGGCAGCCCGAATGCGTCGAGCGTGGGAACTGTCTGTGCTTCTTGTGTCGGTATGCTCCGGATGGTCACTGCGGGCGTCGGCTCACCGAAAAGGTGCGAATCGGGGGGGGCAGGCGGAAGCGGTGGCGGGACCGATTCGCCGCTCGTCAGTCCGTCGACGGAAGAGAGCGCTTTGCGCATTCGCGCGATCACATAGACGCTCTCGTCTTCGACCTCCTTGTCACGGTTCACCTGGTCGACGACCCAAAGCATGCCAAGCGCTGCCTCGCCGAATCCTTTGACCCGAAACAGCCTGCGCAGTTCGGCATTCACATTCTCGGCGGTTGCAAGCCGTTCCTTGATGCGTTCGAACGTTGTGCGCTGCTTGTCGCTCGGCAACTCGTCGACAGGCATATTCTCCAACAACGTGACCAGGTGTTCTTGTGCGCGGTTCATAGGCCCTTGTAGATTCGTGGAACTCGTGCCGTCACTGCACAGGTTACCTCATACGGGATCATCCCAAGCGTTCGCGCGATCTCCGCCGCGGTGATCGTCAGGTTCGACTGTCGTCCCATCACAACCACTTCGTCTCCCGGGCGCACATCGTCCGATCCGATGTCGACCATCAATTGATCCATGCAGATCGTTCCGGCCACCGACCGCTTCCTGCCGCCGATCAGCACCGATGCCCGGTTTGTCAGCAAGCGCGAATATCCGTCGGCATAGCCAATCGGAACCGTTGCGATGCGCGTACGCTTCTTCGCGATGTAGCGCCTGCCATAGCTGACGCTCGCGCCTCGCTCAATGGTCTTCACCATCGCCACGCGGGACTTGAGCGCCATCGCTGGCTTGAGCGAAACCGATTCGCTCGTTTCCGCCGAAGGGTAGTAGCCGTACATCATGATGCCGGGGCGGACCATCGTGAAGGCGGCTTCGGGAAGATCGAGAATCGTCGCGCTGTTCGCGCAATGCACATCCTCCGGGACGAGGCCCTGCTTCCAGAGCGATTCCAGCGCGTCCTCAAATTGCCGCAGTTGAAGCCGCTGAAACGATTTGTCCCGCTCATCCGCAGTCGCGAAGTGTGTGAACACCCCCTTGACCTCAATGCGCCGACTCCGTCCGAGGGCTTTCAGGAGCGAAGGGAGTTCCGCCAGCCGCGCGCCGATACGATGCATGCCCGTATCGACTTTGATGTGGACGCGAACCCGCTTGCCGAACCGCTCCGCTTCCCGTTGCAGCAAGGAAACGTCGCGTGCCGTGGCGACTGTGGCTTCGAGATCGTGATGAATGAATAGCGGGAGCTGCGTCGGTGCGGGGAGCGTGAACACATGGATCGAGGATCGGATGCCCGCGTTCCGGAGCTCGGCGCCTTCTTCAGGGAATGCGACGCCGAACGCATCCGCATCGGCTTCTTCCAGCGCGGTCGAAACGCCAGTGATGCCGTGACCGTATGCGTTGGCCTTGACCACAGCCATGATGCGCACATCGGGTCCGACCCGCTTGCGAACGCCTCGCAGATTCTGCCGGATCGCCGAGATGTCGATCTCTGCGATCGTGGGGCGCGTGCTTGCCCGGAGCCAAACGAAGGGAGCGGTAGTCCGCATGTCGAAGTGCGGTTGGCGTGCTCGAATGTGAGAGTAGAAGAAGAAGCCCGCGGGGGAGGTCCCTGCGGGCTGGAGGTCAATCGCGACCCGCGATCTTGAGCCGGTTCAACGCCCGGTGCAGAGCGAGCCGCGCCCGCTCGAAATCGGTTTCCTTTTCCCGCTCCGCAAGCCGCTGCGCCGCCCGATCGCGCGCCGCTTCTGCCCGCGAGACGTCGATTTCGTCCGTCCGCTCCGCCGTATCCGCCAGAACGATCACGTTGTTGTCCCGGACCTCGACAAATCCTCCGCTCGTGGCGTAGCGGAACTCCTCACCGTTGGTGTTACGAAGTCGCACTTCGCCGACCGTCAGTGCAGATAGCAGAGGCGCGTGACTGTGGAGTACCTGGAATCCGCCAACGACGCCCGGTGCGGAGAAGCTCTCGACCTCTCCCTTGAACACGACGCGTCGCGGCGTCACGATCTCCAGATGAAATTGTTTCTCGGACATGGGATTAGCCGGCCTGCAGTTTCTTGGCTTTCTCGACGGCCTCCTCGATCGTCCCGACCATCATGAACGCCATTTCGGGGAGATGATCGTACTCGCCTTCAGCGATGCCTTTGAATCCTCGGATCGTGTCTTCGAGCTTCACATAACGGCCCGGAGTTCCGGTGAACTGTTCGGCAACATTGAACGGCTGCGAGAGGAATTTTTCGATACGGCGCGCACGCGCGACCGTGAGTTTATCCTCTTCGGACAGCTCGTCCATCCCGAGGATGTTGATGATGTCCTGCAGATCCTTGTACGCCTGGAGGATCTCCTTCACGCGTTTGGCGACCGCATAGTGTTCCTCGCCGACGATATCCGGCGCAAGGATGCGAGAGGTCGAATCGAGCGGATCGACCGCAGGGTAGATTCCCTTCTCCGCGATCTGACGGCTTAACACCGTCGTGGCGTCGAGGTGACTGAAGGTGGTGGCCGGCGCCGGATCGGTCAGGTCGTCTGCGGGGACGTAGATGGCTTGCACCGAGGTGATGGAACCCTTCTTCGTCGAAGTGATGCGTTCCTGGAGTTCACCCATTTCCGTCGCAAGCGTCGGCTGATAGCCAACCGCGGAGGGCATGCGACCGAGCAATGCCGAGACCTCCGAGCCCGCTTGAACAAAGCGGAAGATGTTGTCGATGAAGAGGAGAACGTCCTTCCCTTCTTCATCGCGGAAGTACTCTGCCATGGTCAGCGCCGTCAATCCAACGCGTTGACGTGCGCCCGGAGGCTCGTTCATCTGTCCGAACACGAGGGCCGTCTTGCTGAGAACGCCCGACTCCTTCATTTCGAGCCAGAGGTCGTTCCCCTCGCGCGTCCGTTCGCCAACGCCGCCGAAAACGGAATAGCCGCCGTGGTGCGTCGCGATGTTGTGGATCAATTCCTGAATGATGACCGTCTTGCCGACGCCTGCGCCGCCGAAGAGTCCGGTCTTTCCGCCTTTCGTGTACGGTTCAAGGAGGTCAATGACCTTGATGCCCGTTTCGAGGATCTCTTTCTTCGTCGTGAGTTGATCGAAACTCGGTGACGGACGGTGGATCGGATAGGAACGCTTCGAAGCGATCGCCGGAAGGCCGTCGATCCCCTTCCCGATGACGTTGATCAGTCGTCCAAGCACCTCCGGACCAACAGGAACAGTGATCGGTCCGCCGGTATCGATCGCTTTCATCCCACGAACCAGTCCGTCGGTCGAATCCATCGCGACCGTGCGGACCCGGTCTTCGCCAAGCTGCTGCTGCACTTCGCAAATGAGTTCTTCATCCACACCTTCGACATTCTTGCGCGGAATCTTGACCGCGTTCATGATCTCCGGGAGTTTGCCTCCGGAGAAATCGATGTCGACGACTGGACCGATGACCTGGACAATAATGCCTTCGCTCATGGATTTCCTTTCAAAAAGCGTAAAAAAATACCAAAAAATGAGGGTACAATCAATTACTTTCTCGCGATGTTGCCCGCAATAACCTCTCCATGCAGCCGCCCGTTCTCGATGAAGATCTTGTTGTTGTAGCGCCCAGCAGCGATCGAGCCAGCGATATACAGATTTTGCACATTGGTTTCGAATGTTTCCGGATCATGCCTCGGTATGGCCGATTCCGGGTCGGTCTCGATGCCAGCCGCCTCCAGCAGGTCATTCTGGGGGGCATACCCGATCATGACAAAAAGGTCATCATTCGGAACCTCCCCAGCATGCTTCCCCTTCAGCACCAGCGAGTGTCGTTTGACTTCAGCCACCTCCGTTTCAAAGAATCCCTTGATTTCCCCAGCACTGATGCGGTTCATGACATCCGGAAGAAGCCAGTATTTCACGCCATCCGACAGTTGCGGCCGTCGATGGATGAGCGTGACATCGATCCCATGACGATACAATTCAAGAGCCATCTCAATGGCAGAATTCCGACCACCGACGATGGCGATCTTCTTGCCCGCGTAGGAAAACGGCTCGGTGTACGTGCGATGGACCTTGGGAAGCTCGGCCCCTGGCACCACGAACGGATTGGGCGAATCGTAATATCCGGTCGCGACGACGACGTGCGTTGCGGGGAACACACCGGATTCTGTCTCGACGGAAAATCCCTCCGCTGTTCGGCGGATTGATCGGACCGCGCAGTGGCTTTGGATGGTGAGATCGAAGAAGTGCGCAACCTTCTGATAGTACCGCAGGACTTCGATGCGGGTGGGCCGGAATCCCGCGCTCAGGAACGGCACATCGCCGATCTCCAGCAAGTCGGCCGTCGAGAAGAATGTCATGTGCCATGGAAACCGGCGAATGGCATCAGCGACCGTTCCTTTGTCGA
>JBFYQI010000526.1:0-2798 GCA_041302875.1 Ignavibacteria bacterium | reverse complement strand
ACAAGCTCCTTCTCGAGGAGCGTCTTCAGCACGTAGTCGCAGTTCACGCCGCGGATCTTCTCGATCTCCGCCTTTGTGATCGGCTGTTTGTACGCGATGATCGCGAGCGACTCGATCCCCGACTGCGACAACTTGCGCCGTCCCTGTTCCCGATACAGTTTCCCGACCCACTCGGCATATTCGGGCAATGTCGCGAACTGGTATCCCCCCGCGACCTGAACGATCCGATACGGGCGGTCCTGGTCACGATAGCTCCGATTCAACGCATCGATGATCCGCCGAACATCATCGCCGTCCAGTTGCCGTTGATCCGCACCCCGTCCTTCACCCTGATAGACCGTCCGCATCTGCTGCAGCGTCAGCGGTTCCTGGGCAGCGAAGATCAGTCCCTCGATCAGCGATTTCAGCGTCGTGGGGACCTTCAGGACAGACGATCGCTCGTCGGTCGTTTCCTGTTCGTGCTCTGTCGTCACCTGTTCCACAGTCTCAGTTCAGATTCCCGTCACATTCCGGATGATCGACACTTCCCCAAACGGCTCCAGTTGTCGGACGATCACTTTGCGCGCGCGGATGACCTCGAGGAGCGCCATGAAGGTCACGACGATTCGGATCTTTTCCACCATATCCTTCACGAGGTCGAAGAACGTCGCTTCCGACCGGCGTGTGAAGAAGTCCTCGATGTAGGCGATCTGCTCGTCGATCGTGACGTTCAGCCGCTCAACCTCGTGAATGAACCGCTTCGGCATCCGGTCCATGGCGAACTTGAACGAAGCCAGCAGATCGAAAAACGTCACATCGCGCACGAGGTCCTCGAGCGTCTCCTCCTCCACGATATGTTCATCCGCCGCTCGATATCCTCGTTCATACACCAGCATGCGCTCGGCTTCGCGCTTCTTCATTTCCTCGGCCGTCTCCTTGAAACGCTTGTATTCCACCAGACGCTGAACGAGATTCGCGCGCGGGTCCGCATCCTCCTCCTCGCCCGGCTCCGGGGGAAGAAGCATCCTCACCTTGATCTGCATGAGCTCGGCCGCCATGACGAGGAATTCCCCGGCGACCTCAAGATCCATCTCCTGCATGAAGTGGAGGTATTCGAGAAACTCCTTCGTGATCCGCGAGATGGGGATGTCGTAGATATCCAGTTCATCCCGCTTGATGAAGAACAGCAGAAGGTCGAGGGGTCCTTCGAAATCCTGAATGCGGACCGTATACACGCGTTAGCCCATCCTCATTGCGGTACGAACCTCGTGCATCGTTGCTTGCGCCACCTCTTTGGCGCGCAGCTCGCCGCTGTGCAATATGTCTCGCACGTCGTCCATGTGTGCTTCGAAATGCGTCCGGCGTTCCCGCATCGGCGCAAGGGCATCGCCGATCCTGGCCGCACAACGCAGCTTGCAATCGACGCAGCCCAAGGCACCGGACTCGCAATTCGTACGAATCTCCGCGGTCTCGGCGGGATTGAATTTGTTGTGATACGAAAAGACAAGGCAGACATCAGGGCGTCCAGGGTCTCCCTTTCGCAACTTCTGGGGGTCAGTGACCGCGGTGCGCAACTTCTTGGTGATGACTTCCGGGGGATCCGAAAGCAAGATCGTATTCCCGACGGATTTGCTCATCCGTTTGCCGTCAAGGCCGGTCAGGCGCGCGAACTTCGTGATCTTCCCCTCGGGTTCCGGGAACACCGGGGGTTCGGATGGGTAGAGCGCATTGAATCGCCGGGCGATCTCGCGGGTGATCTCAATGTGGGGAAGCTGGTCCTCGCCGACCGGAACGACATTCCCCTTGTACAACAAGATGTCCGCCGCCTGCAAGACCGGATATCCCAGATGACCGTACGCAATATTCTCCATTTCAAGGTCACGCACCTGCTCTTTCAGCGTCGGATTCCGCTCAAGACGGGCAGTGGTGATGAGCATGGAGAATATCAAATGCAGTTCAGCGTGTTCCTTGATCTGCGACTGACGGAACATCGGACTCTGCGCCGGGTCCAAACCGGCTGACAGCCAATCGATCAGCATGTCGATCGAATTGGCATAGATTTCAGCGGTTTCCGGATTCGTTGTGAGCGCGTGGTAGTCGGCAATGAGGTGATAATTCTGGTATTCCCCCTGGAGGGCAACCCAATTTTCCAGCGCGCCGACGAGGTGACCCAGGTGGAGCCTTCCTGTCGGGCGCATACCGCTGAGGATGGTCTTCTTTTGTTGATTCATTCGCTACGAGATTGTGGTACAATTTAATTCATGAACAAATACGGCTTCCAATGATCGTCAACGATACCGACGAAATGGCGAATGAACATCACATGATTCGGCTTCACCGGCTTTCGCAGCAAGGGCATCAATGCCTCATGAGGGGTCCGGTCCCCTTTCCTGTTGTTGCACTGGACGCAGGCACATACGAGGTTTTCCCACGTATCCTTCCCGCCACGCGCTTTGGGAATAACATGGTCGACTGTCAGAGACAGATCTGCCCGGCCGCAATACTGGCAACGGTGACCGTCTCGGCGAATGACATTCTTCCGGGAGAGGACGATCTTCTTGAACGGGATTCGAACAAACACGGAGAGGCGTACAATGCTTGGAAACGGCAACCGTTGCGAAACGGAATGGAGATACTTCCCGTCGCAGGCAGCGATCAGCTCCGCTTTCCCGAGGTACAACAGACCGATCGCCTTACGGACATTACAGATCGACAATGGTTCGTAGTCGTTGTTCAAAACGAGCACTTTTCGTCCCATCCGACCATCGGATCTGGCGCTGTCATAATAGCTACTGAAGACCTAAGCACCTCCTTTCGAA
>JBFYQI010000242.1:0-6321 GCA_041302875.1 Ignavibacteria bacterium | reverse complement strand
CCGTCTGGCTCTGGAGTCAGCGACCTCACCCGCGTTGGCGGTCTCGCGATCGCCATGGCGGCGCTCTCTTTTGTGACCGTCGTTTCGATACCGTGTTCGTCTATCACAACGGTGCCGAATCGTACTATGCCGCCAGAGGGTTCCGTGGTTCGCTCAGAGTGTGAGCGTCCATTGGGTGAACCCTCGCAATGAAGTTGCTTGCGTGGTCCAACGCCATGATGACGATGATGAGCCCTCTGAGCGCATCCAGCCAGACGAGCCGCTGCGCGCTCTCATCAACGCCCAACGGTCTCCGGCGCGCCGATGGTTGAATCGTCGGATTCATGCCTTTGTTCCGCGCGGGATCTTCTCCATCGTTCCACCGTTGGCCAGCTCATCCAGATACCTGATCCGCCGGGTCTACGGATCCTCGATCTCCTCCACGCGATACCCGCAGATGACATCGGCGCTGTGGGGTGCGTTGGGATTCAGCGACGCCTGGCTCTGCCTGCGTAGGCAGGCGCTGTCGTGCGGTTTGTTAGCCGCCGAGCAGCCCCATTGATCGCATCGGCAGGGCGACCGCCATCCGTGCCTAGACGAATGTCTTCAGCCTCTCCCACACTTGCTCAGGAAGAATCCGAGGTCTTGCTCAGAGACAGATCTCAACGTCATGGGCATATCGATTCTTCACGCGGGCGATCCGCCGCACATTCTCAAAGTACTGTTCCAGGAATTTGTCATCATACCCCATGGCAAGAACCATCTCGCCAGAATAGCCGCGGGTTCCCCAAGTCCAGCAACTGTTGTTGGCGCAGAATGCCTTCGGGAGCCCATGCTTTGTGCCGAAGTGATCGATCGCACCCGCCACAATCATCGCCACCAAATGATTTCCGATGCGGATTGCATAGAGCCGAAAGGGGTTCTTTTCCCGGATCAATTCGCCCGCCTCAAGGGTTACGATGAAGCCACCCCACAGGAGGATTCCGACGACGATGCCGTCGACAATGGTCGTCGGGCAGCCTTGTGGCAAACGAGTATTAGTTGTTCTTCAGCCACTCAATCGCGTCTTCCACCGTGTTAACTTCTACAAGTTTCAAGCCATTCGGTCCCGTTATTGCAGAATAGGAGCTCACAACCATCTTCGCAAACATCGGGAAACAGTCTGAGCCGATAAACGCTTGAATGTCTTGTGGAACGCACCGGCAGCATTGGATGAATCAACGGTGACTTTCCCAGGGATTTCGAAGATCTTCTTTTTCATCTTGGTTCTCCCCATCACTATCTATTGCTCTCGCTTGCGGACCACGATCAGGTTCGCTATTTGAAGTGCAGCCATGAGCGCAACAAGCCCCAGCAAGATGTAAGCGTCGCCTTCGTTCCAGGCCAATGGCGCAAAGAGGAGAAAGAAAAAGGTGATACACAGCAACATCAGCACGGGAATTGCGATAGCGTGAACAAGTGACCGCTTCTTCGCATATACAGCGAGCGAAAGCGTGAGCAATACCAAACCGATCAGCCCCGCACTAGTCGCGGCAGATTCATCGTGCGAAGACATGGAAAAAATTGCCGCAATGACGAAGAGACCTATTGCAAGAATGGCGTTCGCAACGGCTGTTATCTTTCTCGACATGGAACCCGCCTCCGATCACGCCTAACGCCCCGGCCACAACTCTTCCAATCTCATCAAAAGCTACTTGGCATCGCGGGCTTGCGTCTCTGATTTGCCTTTCTTTGTCCGCTCGAAGTCTCGATTCAGAACCTCAGCCAGGCCTGCCCGGTCCCGCCAGGCGAGCAGCCCGAGCCAGAGAAAGAGTGCCCCCGCCGCCAAAATCACAACGCCAATGAAGTGTCCGTTGAACAAGACCACAGCGGCGAAAACAGCGGCCGCCGCGGCAGCCAGAAAGGCAACTATAGCGCAGCATCGTAAGAAGAGCCGCCCCAGTACCTTGTCAATGCTTCGCATTGCATTCATGGAGTGACCACTATATAGGGTGTTTCTTGAAGAACTCCCAGATGATGTCGGTCGCGTTGATTCTGTCGGATCGCTTGCCCACCAAGAATTCCGGCAATAGACTCTCGCCGCCGGCCCAGGTGTGGCCGAGTCCCTCGACGGTGATGTAAACCACTTCCGTCCCGTCGTCGCCCGAACCGTAGATTTCAGTGCGGACGCCGTTCGCCTCGGACGTCTCGCGCGGCGTTACAGGGCAACCGAGGGCCTTGCTCCACTGCACGATCGAATTGCGCACGGGCGGCTTGGGCTTCGCGCGAACTCTATCACTGCCGCCGGTCGCAAGCTTCGGCACACCGCCTTCGATCAAGTTGAGCGGATCGGCAGTGCCGGTGATATACATCATCGGAACGCGGCGTTCCAATCTGACCGGCTCAAGCCACAGCGCCCCTGCGACAGGAGCAATGGCCGCGATGCGCTTCGACAGTTCCGCGCCGATTCGAAACGTCATCGATGCGCCGTTGGAGAAGCCTGTGACATATATCCGCCGTTCGTCCACCGCGAACCTGGCGAGCAGGTCATCAAGCATCGCGTTAAGAAAGCCGACGTCGTCAGGGGCATTCTGACCGGGGTAAAAGCGGTCGGAGCCGTCGTTCCAGAGTTGGGGGTTCCTGATGAAGCGGCTTGGCTTCGTCGGGTCGGGCGGCATGGCCTCCGGAAAGACGGCGATGAATCCGGCCTCATCCGCTTTCGCACCCCAGCCGGTTTCGGCAGCCGCAGCGTTGCCGGTGCCGCCGCCGCCGTGCAACATAATCACGACGGGCACGGAGGTCTTGCCATCGTACGACGGCGGGATGTGAACAGTGTAGTGGCGCTCCCGTTTGCCGACGAGGATCGTGATGACGCGATCGCCCGCGTTGGCGGTATTGCGTTGCATGCTGTCTGCACGACCTGCGCTCCTGCTCACACACCCGACCAGAAGAACCATCGCCAGGAGAAACGGGATGATGATGCGAGTATTACGCAATGCATCCTCGGAGATTGCCCAAATGCGTCGTGCTCACGATGAGGTACAGATTCCACCTATGGCCGAACAAGAGCGGATGGAAATTCTCTGGAACCCAAAGGGGCGCAACGGCCATGATGACATCCGGTACTCCAACAGTTGTGCTTCGCTACTTAGATGGTTTGTGTCGACATCGCCGCGGAAGATGCGGAATCCACGTGGTCAGGCTTCTGAAGAAACCATTGAACCTGACCGCATTTCTGACACGCCAAGATCGTGCCCGAACGGTTCGCCCAATCCAGATTCAGAAACGTCATGCCCGCCGTATTGAAGAGCGCCGTGCCTTCGTCAAACTGATCATTCTGGCAGTGCGGACAAGTCACAATCTTGCCTTGAAGCTGATACGTATGTATCCGTCTGGATGCTGCCAGAGCTTTGGCTGCAGACTTGGCAGCGCGCGCGTACTTTTTGAAAAAGGCCACCATGGAGAGTCTTCTCCTCTGTTACAACACCTCAAGAAATCTGAACAACTCCGTGAATTGTCAACTCAAACACAAGGGGGCTATGACGTCGAACCAACGAATCGGTGTGCGTGTTGATGGCGCGCGGATTTCCCTCCGTGGTGATCGGTATGTCTCCCGTTGTATGTGATACGAAAACCTACCGAACCGGCAATTCAGAAGCAACAGACTGGGATCTGCGGAACGGGCTCCTTCCAGTTCTGCACCCTTTCCGAAAACTCTGCATCTCATGAAGACCGGGCTCAGCTCTGCATTGGCTTGCATGTGTCCGCCTGTACTTATCCTCAGGTATCGTATGAACCAACGTCTGCAATTCTTTCCCATAACGATGTTTGCCGTTGTGATGGGCTTGTCCGGACTGGCGATCGCGTTCGGCAAATTTTATCACATGCAATGGCTGCCCAAGATCCTGTACGATGTGACCCTGTTCGTCGTTCTGGGATTGTTTGTTCTTATCGGCTCGCTGTATCTGCTCAAGACGGTCTATCACGTCGAAGAAGTGAAAGCCGACTTTCGACATCGCATCCGCGTGAACATCTTCTCGACGATCTCAATCTCTCTCCTCCTGCTTTCCATCGCCTTCTACACCTATTTCCCGATCCTGGCGATCGTGCTGTGGTGGCTCGGAACCATCGCGCACACGTGGTTGACCTACAAGACCATCACGTACTGGATCGAACACAGCTTTGAGATCCACCATTTCAATCCGACCTGGTTCATTCCGGTTGTTGGAAACATTCTCATCCCCGTCGTGGGTGTGGATCTGGTCCCTCCGTTGGTCTCGGTGTTCTTCTTTGCTGCCGGCATGTTCTTCTGGCTGGTGCTCTTTACGATATTTCTGTACCGCGCCGTCTTTCACGGACAACTGCCCGAGAAATTCGTGCCGACCTTCTTCATCCTGCTTGCGCCTCCGGCCGTAGGCTTCATCTCCTACATCCGTATTGCGATGAGCTGGGATCTGTTCGCCGTCGCGCTCTACGTGTTCGCGCTGTTCGTCGTCGGCATCCTGCTCTTCCTCGTCAAGAACTTCCTGAGGCTCCGCTTCTTCCTCTCCTGGTGGGTGTTTACGTTCCCCCTCGCGGCGATGACCATCGCCTCGGTCACGGCGTTCCAGGTTTCTCACGAAACGATCTTCAAATACCTCGCATGGCTATTTCTCGCCGCGACGGTAACGATGGATGGCATCGTCGGCTGGAGCACGATCACGGCGATAAGGCATGGCGAGATCTGCATCAAGGAAGAATGATTCACGACCATCAACTGACATCAAAGGCTGATTCCCATGAAGAAATCGCTCCTGGTACTTGCATCCATGGTCTTCGGCGCGTTCGCCGGGATCGTTGTCACCGCCGTCGCGCTCAATCTCTCGGCGGGAAATATGATGCTCAAGGAGATGAAAAGCCCGCACGACTATGAGAAAACGGTACAGATCGTTGCGGACCGGATCAACGCGCAACCGGGGTGGCATGTGGTTGCCATCATCGACCAGAATGCGGAAGTGCAGAAGCATGGCGGCGCTCCCATCGGCAAGTTCGCCATCATTCAATATTGCAGCGGCGAATCCTCGTCGGAAATGCTGCGCGTCGATGACCGAAAAAAGGTGGGAGCGATGATGCCGAAGGCGTTTGCCGTGTATGAGAAGTCCAACGGCCAAACCTACCTGGCGACGGCAAACGGGATGGTGATGGGGAAGCTGTTCGGCGGGGAAACGGAGCGGATCATCGAAAAGGTTTCGCTCGAGGTGGAAACCATGCTGCGCTTCATGAACTTCAAGTTCACGGTCTTTTGATGCAATCGTTCCAGGTCTTTGTCCTGCCGTCCTTCCTCCGCGGATGACCGTCGACCTCAAGCGCGCCGAGTCGATGCTTGAGGTCGCCGAATGACTTCTCCAGGATCCGTTCCCATCGGAGCATCAGAGATCTTCCCCGGGAATTTCCCCGGGTATCACCCCGGGTATCACCCCGGGTATCACCCCGGGGGAGCGCTTTGGAATCTTGGGATTCATCTGATTGGTGGGGATGTGTGATGTGCAGTTGCCCTGCTATCTGAGCAATATGAGCTTCTTGGTTTCGCCGAACGAACCCGCTTCAAGCCGGCAAAAGTACGTACCGCTCGCCAGACCTTCCGCATTCCACTCCCGCTGATACGTTCCGGCCGACAACTCTTCGGAAGCAAAAACCGAGACTTCTCTTCCCAGGGCGTCGAACACTCTGAGGGATACAAATGACCTTGACGGAAGGCTGAAGACAATCGTCGTGCTCGGATTGAACGGATTCGGAAAATTTTGCTCGAGTCTGAACGCTGATGGTTGATGGTCTGAGAGGAACTCGACCGACGTGATCATCTCCGACAACGGGCGGCTCCAGACAGAACTGGCGCCCGTCCCGGCAAAGAGAAGCGTGCTGCTCATGGTGAGAGACCGCGCGTCGCCGATGGGCATACCTGTCGTCACGGAGGTCCAGGATGCGCCGTAGTCGGTCGAAAGGAATATGCCGGAAGTAGTCCCGGCGAAGAGATTTCCGCCGTTCACGGCCATGGACCGGACGTCACCATTGGTCAAACCCGAATTGACCGGAGTCCAGTCTGCGCCATCATTGGTCGAGCGATACACGCCGCCGCCGAATGTTCCGGCGAAGACAAACGTGTCGATCACGGCGAGCGACCAGACATTCAGATTCGTCATCCCGTTCCTTACGGGAGTCCAGGCTGTGCCGTTGTTCGTCGTCATGTACACGCCGCTTCCGGATGTTCCGGCAAAGAGGTTTGTGCCGCCCCCTCTGTTGGGAGCAGCGCAGATCGCCCATACCTTGGCGCTGGTCATTCCGCCAGCAGCTGAACCCCAACTCGCGCCGTCGTTGGTCGATCGA
>JBFYQI010000236.1:0-7351 GCA_041302875.1 Ignavibacteria bacterium | reverse complement strand
AACGCGGTGACAGACGTGGCAGTCAAACCGGCGCTCTCGTTGGTCCAGTTTGTCCCGTTGTTGGTCGATCGAAAGATGCCATTGCTTGTCCCCGCAAGGAGGTTTGCGCCTCCCGCCCCATTGGGGACAACGGCGAGAGCCTGCGTGGAGCGGGTCGTCAGACCGCTGCGTGCAAGAGTCCAGTTCGTACCGTTGTTGGTGGAACGGCAGACCCCGTCCGTGGTTCCGGAAAAGAGGATCGAGTCTTTCACGACAAGGGACATCACATTGAGAGAGGCCAGACCGGTATTGACCTCTCCCCAGGTGGCGCCGTTATTGGTGGACCGATGGATACCCCCCCGTGTTCCGGCGAAGAGGGACTTCCCCCCTCCACCGTCGGTATACACCATCAGTGAGCTCACGTATCCACCGCATGGCCCGCTTGTCTGGATCCATTGGGCCTGCAGTGAATTCGTCGTGGCGAGCAGGCAAAACACCGCAACGAGGATCACGTTCAGCGCGTCGAGACTTCCATCACGCCGCATATGTTGGGAGATGTTTTTCATCCGCCGCTCCTTTCGTGACATTGCGAAGGACAATGGCGCATAACGTTTCGGCAAAAAATGCCGCCGTTTTGCGAACTATCAAATGATAAATTCTTCGTGAGCATAACGGTGGAAGGAGCACAACTGATTTTCTTACTCAGCTTAATCATCGCTTTTTCAAAAGAGCGAGTGTCGTTGTTTGCCGTGTTCGATGGCGTTTGATTTTACTTCATGGACTCCATCAGTTCATAGAAGTACCTTGGTTCTTTCAAACTATATAACTTGTACCAGGCAGTGACTGTTTCTTCCTTCATTACGTTGACTCGTTTCAATATTTCATATGTAAACTCCAGTGGTGCCATCCCAGAAGCAGTTATCAGATTGTTGTCGCACACTGCCGGACAGTCGACATACTTGTCGCTCCCTGTATATCCAGGACATATCATCTCTAAGAATCCTTTGCCATTACTCGTGTGCTTGCGATTATTTAAGATCCCCGCATTTGCCAATGCAACTGTTGCACCGCATATCGCTGCCACAATAACACCACGGTCAAGCAAGTCATCAACTATCTCAATTACACTATTATGCTCTTCCTCCATCCATGTATCCGCACCAGGAAGAATCAGCAAATCACCTTCAGAAAATTCAACTTCAGATAGTTTCAAATCAGCATTCATGCTCATTCCACCCATTGAAGTCACAGGATCTAGGCTTCTGGATACCTTCTGGATAGTTACTTTACCATTCTTAAGGAATCTTCCGCTGTTGAGTTCAGCTGTAAGATGAGCTATCTCCCAATCAGCCATTGTATTCAAGACGTATAGATAGCATTTGTTCAACGTTGAATTCTTCAAGTCATGCTCCTTCGGCTTTGTGTTTTAAGATTGAATGTCGCATAACGTCTCTCGCGCAACAACGCCGTCCGCCGAAGGCGGATAGCGCGGTTAGGTTCAAACTCGGTTGAGCGCCGGTGTTGCGCGTGTTAGGCGACGCCTTGCGCTCCCGCATTTCTATCGCTCATCCTTCGATCGAAGTTCTTCGATAACCGTTGCGTCTACCCAGTACATTCTGATGACTCCACTACGCGAGCTCAGAAAGATCAAGTACTTGCCATCATGAGTCACGACCGGAGCAAGGTCATGTCCATCTGAATTTATATTCCCGCCAAGAGACCGAGCAGGAGACCATGTGTTATTTCTTGTCTTGAAGCTCACGTAGAGGTCGGTTCGCTGCGTGCCATCGCCGATTCGCGAGAAGACCAGGTATCGTTCATCAGTTGCGATGAACGGACAAAGGTCTTTCCCGCGAGTATTGATGGATGCACCGAGGTTTACCGGATCGAGATACCTTCCGTCCTGGAACCGAGAGATGTAGATATCTTGATCGTCCCCCTTCTCGCTCGTGAAGTAGAGATTGCCGTTTGCCGCCACTGAAAAGGTCCAATGGGTGGCATGGGCGGCGATATTGGGTGCGATCAATTGAGGATGGGACCATCCGTTCGGGATTCTATCGCTGTACCAGATGCGTTCACGCTCTACCGAATCGGTCTCGTGCGCTTTGAAGGATAGGAAATAGAGCCTCCTCCCGTCGCCGGAAATCGTCGGATCTGAACCGTCGATCATCACACCAAAGTCTATCGCTTGCGGCATCTTCCAAATGCCATTGACCATCCTCATTCCGTAGACCTTTGCGTGTCTTGCCATCGGGGTAAAATACGCTTCGGTGCCGTCGGGGGAAAAGACGACCGCACTGTGATATCCTTCCGGATGATTGAATAGTTCGGGTGCAAAGAGCGCCGGACTCCGGCCAGGGGGTGTTTGACCGAAGAAGGGACCGCGAATCGTCTGAGCGTAGCTCCCAGAACAGATTACGAACAAAAGGAGGGATAAAAGCAACATGATGCGCTGTGTCCTGCCGTTCATCGTGGATATCTCACAAATGCCGGCTTCCGTTTCGGGTAACCACGCCGCACAACACAATTGTCCTGTTCGCCCGCCGGCAAGACGGTTGTTTCATCTTCTCTGATAACGTCTCGCTTGAGAGATCGTTGCTCGCCATTCCTCGAATAAGCGACTTGTTCGGTTACTTTCGGGAGATCGTATAGCTCACAACAGTATAAAGATCAACGAGTTGCCGCTTCGCTGTGAGGTCGATGATAAACGGATACAGTTTACCGATCGGAGCGGCCTTATCGTAGGAAGACTTCAATGAATGGTCGATCGAGAGATCGGAGATGCCATCGCCTGATTGTTGGGTGAAATAGAACCCACACTTCAAACATTGCTTCCACATTGATATCCAAAACACCGTCTTCTTCTTTCGCGTCATCTTACACAGCCATGCTCCACCGTCCTTATAGAATCGCCACTCGGGTGAGATCTCATAGGGAGGTTTCGAAAGTGTCTCAGTGAGTGTCTCGTAGAGAGAGAACCAACGCCCGAGCTCTTTCTTGAGGTTGTCGGTCGTCAGATCGAGATCCGGTGACGTGAGCAGTTTCTCTGGTTCCATTCTTTTTCCGAACCCCTATTACTGTGTTGTGTTGCGCGCTGTCAATGTTCTTCTGCTTGCGTTTTGCGGCACCGAACCATGGGTTAGGGCGCAACGCTCATTTGATGAATCCAAGTGAAACGGCGACGAAGACCGGACCGTTGAAAAGGGCATGAATGAATACACCCACGAGGGTGTTCCGCGTCTTGTGGTAGAAGTACGGGATGATGACTATGACTGGCGTGAGGATAATCATCAGATCGAGTCCAAACGGAGCGTGAAAACCCATCCAGAGCACGGAACAGAGAACCCATGGATGCTTGGAGGCAAGGCGCCTTTGCAGGTAGCCACGCCACAGCAATTCTTCCCCGACGATGTTGAAGAAGAACATGCAAACCCAGATCAAGAGCAACCATCTCTCTTGACCGTGGAGTTCGCGCATTTCAAGGAACCAGGGAGTTGTGGAGAGCGATCGCATGCCAAAGTAGACGCTCAACCAGGAAGAGCCCACATAAATGAATGCGGTGGTGGCAAGCACGAGGAAGAGTCCTGTGAACGCGTAGAAGGAGTCTCGACGCGAAAACTTCCTCACATCTAGTGCGGCCAAGATTTGTCGAATGCCTCTGTTCCCTTCAGCGCGCGCCATCTGAATGGCATATACGAAGAGGGGAATGAAAAGCGCAAATCCGGTGATGAACCAAACCAGGATTGAATCCAATCCCAACGCCAGCGTGAGAACGGGCAGCGGCACGAACAGCAGGAAGAAGAAGTATACCGTTGCCGCGCCGAACGTCAGAATGGTCGTAGTTACCGTAAGTCGAGAGCTTGCCATTGTGGAGTTGTGATGGAGAGAAACCGAGGACCGCGCCGTACCCCACCCCAACTTGAAGTCACGATTTGTGATTTCAAGCCAGCGAACTCCTCAGAAGTCAATAGCGGATCTAGACTTGTCAGGCACGGCTGATAATCCTTAGGCTAATATCAAACGAGAGTGGCGGCGGCTGCGGCTAACGTTTCGGGGCACTACGCCGTGCCGTTTGGCGCCGCGCAGAACAGTTTACCAATTCGGCTTGAGCCCTCGTCAAAGCAGGGCCAATGTTTATGTTCAGATGAACCTCTTGAATCGATGCCACATTCGCCCAAGGTCATCTTTTGGCTTTCTGCACAAATAGATATCAATGTCAAAGGCATAACGATTTGTCACGTGGGCGACTCGCTCCACGCTGTCGAAATACTCGCGCAGGAATTCAGCGCCGTATCCCACCGCAAGGACCTCTTCGCCGGAGTAACCGTGTGTTCCCCAGGTCCAGTAGCTATTGCTCGGGCAGATCGCATTCGGAAGCCCGCGCTCTGCCCCAAAGTGATCAATTGCACCAGCGATCCCATACCAGGAAGCGAGGATGGCGCACTTTTCTTTCCCTTGTGGAGGCAACGAATCATATGCTCTTTCCACCGCGTCCACCGTCTCTTCCCAGCCAAACCGATACACGAAGTGGATCGGCAAGGTGTCTCCTTCGCCTTTCTGCATTCTGACCGCGTTCCAGAGGCCAAGACTTTTCGCATAGGAAACGAACTGCTCCACAGGCAGAATGGGAACCGCAAGAGGGATGAGTACCATGCCGGAAATGACCAAAGCGGAACCTGCAACCCACTTGGGCCAACGAAAGTGGTGACTCTGCGAGAATCCCTCCCAGGCCACAGCCCCGGAAGCAAACAAGAGAGGGAATACGGGGAGGACATAGTAAAACTTTGAGTTTTGGAACATATAGACGATGACGAATACAACTGCCGTCCAGCCTAGGAATCTGTACTCTTTAGCCCGCTTGCTCAGAAGAAGGAACAGCACTCCCGTCAACCAGAGCGGGAGCGTCAAGGGATTCAATCCGAGGGTCAATTGCGACATAAACGCAAGTGGTGACAACGCCAGGTTCTTGAATTCGGTTGCATTGCGCATGAATTCGATCGTCGGCCAACCATGTTCCATTTGCCAGAGAACATGTGGCGCAAAGATGATGAGGGCGATAGCTCCGCTGATATAGAGCCATCGCGAACGCAACACGATCCATTGCCTTGTGACAATGAGCGAGACAAACAATGAAGCCCCGAGCACAAGGAAGGTGTATTTGTTCAAGAGTCCCACGCCGAACAGGGCACCCAGGGCGACCCACTTCCCGGGTGATGGTTCTTTGATTGTTCTGAGGAACACAATCAGAAAAAGCGTGCACAGCATGACATCGATTGAGTTCATTGACAAGTAACTGCTCAGGGCGGGGAAAGCCGGTGCGAAGCATATCGACAGGGCGGCCAGAGTCTGGGACATACTGCCACCCCCGAGCACTCGGGCAACGTGTGCGGAGAGCAGGACGGTGATGGCGCCGGCCAACCCAGACATGAATCGGAGGGCAACGATAGTTTCCCCGAATATCGAAGTCCCAACGAGCGTGATCAGCGCGACCAAGGGAGGATGATCAACATATCCCCAATCCAAGTGCTTGGCACAGGCAAGGTAGTAGAGCTCGTCACCGTAGAATCCGTATCGCCCTGCCGTAGCGAGAGTCAGGAGGAGGAAACAAACCGCGGCAACATTCGGAATCCTGGTCATCTGTTGGAGGGATTGTTTTCTATTGGCATTGATTCTCACGTCTGACACTCCGTGATACGAAGTATTGCCAGATTGCGTTGCGCCTAACTAAGGAATTGGTGTAGAAAAGTTCGTGTTTGATTTGTCACCTTTGTCGTTGTTTGCCGGCAGCGTTTCAAAAGGACTGCGAATGTTCGCCACTGCCCGGTTTGTGACGTGCGTGTAGACCTCTGTCCCTGCATTGATCACTTGATGAATGGATGCAGCTGGAGTATGCTTTGATGGTGCGCGGATTCCCCTCCGTCGTGATTGGCATGGCTCCCCCTTATGGATATAAACAAAACCTACAGCGGGGGAGTGTCAAATGCAATGTGAGCTTTGCGCGACCAGTCTTCTTTGGCCTCTTTTGCCGGGCATTTCTCCGGGAATCATCCCGGGTCATTTCTTTGATTGTTGGGATGCAATTGTACCCTCCAGTCCTCCCTTGCCGGAGTCTCAAGCCCGGACGGGAAGGTGGTCGGGTCACTATTATAAACTTTGGTCTGTAGAAATGGACGCTGCTACCGCTGCTTCTTCTTCCACCAGCGGTTCAACCGGTCACGTACATCCTTCTCGCGTCCCTCGTCCGATGGCTTGTAGTAGGTTTTCGATTTGAGATTGTCTGGAAGAAACTGCTGCTCGGCAAAATGCCCCGGATGGTCGTGACTGTACTTGTAGCCGTCGCTATAACCGAGGTCGTTCATGAGCTTCGTCGGAGCGTTACGGAGATGGAGCGGAACAGGGAGATTGGGTTGCGTACGGACATCGTGGAGCGCGCCATCGATAGCAAGGTAGGAAGCATTGCTCTTCGGCGCGGAGGCAAGATAGGTCGCGGTCTGGGCCAGCACGATACGCGCCTCCGGCATGCCGATGTAATCGACCGCCGTGAAACAGGAGACCGCTAATGTCAATCCGTAGGGATCGGCGTTGCCGATGTCCTCGGAAGCGAGGACGATCATGCGCCGTGCGATGAACTTTGGATCCTCGCCGCCGTCGAGCATCCGCGCCATCCAATAGACTGCCGCGTCGGGATCGCTTCCGCGCACGCTCTTAATGAACGCGGAGATGATGTCGTAGTGCTGTTCGCCTTCTTTGTCATAGAGAGTGAACTTCCGCTGAAACGCTTCTTCGAGCTTCTTCTTGGGAATGACGATCGAGCCGTCCGGTTGTGGCTTCGTCAATCGGATGGCGTTCTCCAATCCGTTGAGGAGCTTCCGCGCATCACCGCCGGAGAGAAGCATAAGGAACTCCGGATCCTCAATGCGGATGGTCTGCTTCGACAGCAGAGAGTCTGTCCGGAGCGCCTGGTCGAGGATGCGACTCAAGGCTTCCTTGCCGAGCGATTCGAGGACGTACACCTGACAACGGGAGAGGAGGGGAGCGATGATCTCGAAGGAGGGATTCTCCGTCGTAGCGCCGATGAGCGTGATGATTCCTTCTTCGACCGAGTGGAGAAGCGCGTCCTGCTGCGACTTGTTGAAGCGATGGATCTCGTCGATAAAGAGGATGGTGTGCTGGCCGTATTGCTTGCGGAACTTGTCCGCCTTGCTGATGATCTCGCGGACGTCCTTGACGCCGGCTGCAACGGCGCTCAGTTGATAGAACTCCGCCTGCACATGCTTTGCAACCAAGCGCGCGAGCGTCGTCTTTCCCACCCCCGGCGGTCCCCAGAAGACCATCGACCCGATCTCGCCGCTCTCAAGCATCAACCGCAGAG
>JBFYQI010000522.1:0-3136 GCA_041302875.1 Ignavibacteria bacterium | reverse complement strand
CTTCTCGCACATGCCTTCAGGCATCCCATCTCCGTGTTCCACCTCATTTCCCAGGCGAGCTTCGTCGTTCGCCGCATGTCGCTGTATTCGAGACCGGGATGCTTCGCTGCGTACTCGGGCGTCATGATCGCGGGAAGGAGATAGTCCCTGATGCACACGTCATAGTCAACCTGCCGGAGCTGACTCCCGGCCGTCTGGACGATAACCGTATTCAGCGACGGGAAAATCGTAATGCTCTGCCCGCCCCAGCCGCCGGCCTGAAGGGCTTTGACCGGAATACCATCCACGAAGAAAACGATGGGCGACCAGTGGTTGAAATACCTCGGACGTTCTCGCTCGAACCGCTGCATCGCGCTGTCGGTCCAGGCCGCCGGCAGTATCCTTGCTCCGTTGAATTCCCCCCTCTTGAGAAAGAGCCACCCGAGTTTTGCCATGTCGCGGGGCACCATGAACAGCCCATCAGAATAATCCCACCTGATGTTGGAGATGCCGAGAGGAGTGAATATCTCTCTTTGGGCGGCCACAAGAAAATGGGCCTTTGTGATCTTCTGAAGAAGTGCCTCCAGCGCTTTGATGCAGCCGGAGTTATACACGAACCGTTCACCGGGGCGATAGGCAAGAGGTCGTTCGAAGAGATTGCGAATCGGGTCCGGGCTGCGGTTCAGAATGCTGAGGTCGTTCAACGTATCGAAATACGTCACGGCGTGCTCGTTCCACCTCAGCCCCGTGGTCATCGTCACGAGATGGTACAACGTGATCGCCGACTTCTCTCCTGTCCCAAGCAGGTCACCGTACTCCGGAAAGAGCCGTGCGACAGGGACGTGAAGACTGTCGATCAGGCCTTGTTCGATCAGGATGCCGATGAGCGCCTCAGGGACGATCTTGGAGGTTGATGCCATGCGATGCGGCTTGTCGCGATTGAAGCCATGGAAGTATTCGTCAAGGAGGATCCTCCCATCCTTCACCACCACCACACTGTGCAGGTTGGGGAAGTCCCCCGCAAGCACGCGTCGCATGAGGGCCTGGATCTTGCTGGCGTCTACGCCTTCGGCGTGAGCATCTGCGACGGGCCACGCATCATCGCCTTCCTCAGGTGTCTTGTAGCGATAGTCGAGGACTCTCTCGCCGTTCCTTCCCAGCCGGGGGACCATGTTATCGAGGAGGAAACGAGGGTCCGGGCTCTTTCGTCTCAGCGTGAGCGGGATCCACATGCCGGAAGTCCCGTAACGGCCTCGGAGGAAGTCCTTGTCGGCCGTCCCTTCGAAAATGGCATCATACAGACCGATCTTGATATCGATGCGAGAGCCTTCCAGGCTGGCGGATGCCACGGGGATGTCGTTCAGGCCGTAGTCCGGGCTGTGGTGGGAGACAGAAAGAGTGCCGTCCGTATTGACGGCGATGACGTAGACGAGCCTGCTGTCCTGCCCAAAATAGTGGAGCGTTCCCTCCCAGACGCCGGCAACGTCGGAGGGTTTGAGATGTGATTGCGCAATCGCAAGCTGCACCGCGAGGGTTATCAGGGCAAGCAATAGCATCAGATGCTTCGTGGCGGAATTCATTTCCCATCCTTCCCCAAGAGCCGCTTCGCCTCGTCCTGCAGAGTCTCCGCTGGCGTGAAATCGATCGTGTGCAGGCGATACTTCGACGTATCAACCACTCCCTCCAGGAAGAACCGTTCTGCAAGATGATCGATCGCTCCGCGCTGAAGCTTGAACACATCCATGTGTCCCATCGCCGGGATCACCACCATGTTGCCGTTCGGGAAAAAATTCATTGCCTCCTTCATATTCGAGGGAGGGCTGGAAAAATCCAACTGCCCGTTGATCACGAGAGTCCGTGTTCTGACGGTGTCGAGCCGCTGGTACCGGGCGGGGATCTGTGCGATCGGCCATCCGCCGCCGGATATGGCTGACCACCAAAGCTTTGCAGAAGGCGAACCGAGTATCGACCCGGGAGGATCCATCTCCCGTTCGTAGTCTCGCGCACGATCACTGCCGCCGCTCGCAAGCTTGGAGAGAAACTCTCCCCAATACTGTCGCGATGTGTCCTGAACGGTCTGGTCGTATCCAAGAACAAGCAACGCGAGGCCGCTCGGATCTCCTTGTTCGGCGGCCACGAACGCATCGAAGACGGCGGCAGCTGATTCCGTTTCGTACAGACTGAAGAACGTCGCCAGCCGGACCTTGTCCGGATCGATGAGGATCTGATTCCATGACGTCGGGAGGTTCCTGAGGACCGATGCGATCGTTTTGCCGATGTCCCCGCTTCGGGCGAACGCCTCTTGGTCTCTCTTCCATAGCGTGTTGTATTCCTCGAGCATTTCCGCGATCACATCCGGTTCCCATAATCCGTCGAACCGTTTTCCTCTGCTGCTCGCGCCTACCATCAGATTCCGTTTTACGATGCTCGGATAGCGCAGGCAATAGAGATAGGCAACCTGCGTTCCGTAGCTTGTTGAGAAGAGATTGACGTGTTCGTAGCCGAGAGCCTTGCGCACCATCTCGATGTCCTCGACAACCTCAAGCATCGTGTAGCCGTCAACATCAATCCCGCTCTCAACAAGGCTGTCATAGGAATGACGGACAAGCGCCCGGAATCCCATCAGCGCATCGTGCGAAAGGGGATTCGCTCGCGTCATCGCGGCCCCAATCTCCGGACATTTCAACTTGACCTCGCCGTCGACTCCGCGATACCCGACGTTGACGACATCATTGTGCGCGTAAAAGACGTCGGGCATTTCTCGCCAGAGGTTGCTTTTTCCCGGACCGCCGCCGAGGATGAAGATCGGCGGTGCTGTGGAGTCCCCTCGGGCGTGGTGATGGATGAATGGCAGGAACAAGCGTCGTGCGGCCGAATCCCCTCGGTTCTCAGGAACGACGATCAGGCCGAATTCCGCTTGGTGTTTGTAGAGCTGTCCGGATTTCTGAAGAATCGCACCGGGTTCTTTGAGTCGGAGAAGCGCGGGATCAGGAAACGGCGACTCTTGTGCGCTGAGGAGGTGGAGCGAAAGGAGCGGGAGGACGAAAGCCGAATGGCGTGCACGCATCGCAAGTACTCCCCGATACGGTGGTGGACTGCGAGGTTGCTGGTGATGATGCAATAATATGGGATTGAGGAAGAGGAGAAGCAAGGGGGG
>JBFYQI010000192.1:0-2919 GCA_041302875.1 Ignavibacteria bacterium | reverse complement strand
TCGACTCGAAGATCCCCGAAGGACCGATCGAAAAGAAATGGTCCACCCATCGGTTCCGCATGAAGCTCGTCAATCCGGCGAACCGGCGGAAGTACACCGTCATCGTCGTCGGCACCGGACTGGCCGGCGCATCGGCTGCCGCATCGCTTGCCGAACTGGGCTACAAGGTTCTTGCGTTCTCGTATCACGAATCCCCGCGCCGTGCGCATAGCATTGCCGCACAAGGCGGCATCAATGCAGGGAAGAATTATTCCAACGACGGAGACAGCGTCTACCGCCTCTTCTATGATACGCTCAAAGGAGGCGATTATCGTGCGCGCGAAGGAAACGTCTATCGCCTCGCGGAAGTGAGCGGGAACATCATCGATCAATGCGTCGCGCAAGGCGTCCCGTTCGCGCGCGAGTATTCGGGCTTGCTCGACAACCGGTCGTTCGGCGGCGCGCAGGTCTCGCGTACGTTCTACGCCCGCGGACAGACGGGTCAGCAGCTTCTGCTCGGCGCCTACTCCGCACTGAGCCGGCAGATCGGTCTCGGCGGCGTGAAGTTCTTCGACCGGCGCGAGATGATGGACGTCGTCGTTTCGGACGGTCAGGCGCGCGGCATCATCGCCCACAACATGCGCACGGGCGAGATGGAAACACACATCGCAGACGCCGTCGTTCTCTGCACAGGCGGCTATGGTAATGCGTGGTATCTCTCGACGATGGCGAAGGCCAGCAATGCAACCGCCGTGTGGCGTGCGTACCGGCGCGGCGCGGTCTTTGGCAATCCGTGTTTCGCGCAGATCCATCCCACGTGCATCCCGGTCAGCGGCGACTATCAGTCGAAACTGACGCTCATGAGCGAAAGCCTCCGCAACGACGGACGGATCTGGGTGCCGAAGAAAGCAGGCGATTCTCGCAAGCCGTCGGAGATCCCGGAGGAAGAACGGGACTACTACCTTGAACGCATGTATCCGTCGTTCGGGAATCTGGTCCCCCGCGATGTGGCCTCTCGTCGCGCGAAGGAGATCTGCGACAAGGGATTCGGCGTCGGCTCAACGAAGATGGCGGTCTATCTCGATTTCGCAGATGCCATCAAGCGGAATAGCAAGAAGTGGATCGAGGAGAAGTACGGCAACCTCTTCGCCATGTATCATGAGATCACAGCCGAAGATCCGTATGCGGATCCGATGCGCATCTACCCGGCGGTCCACTACACGATGGGGGGCTTGTGGGTGGACTACAACTTGATGAGCACCATCCCGGGCTTGTTCGTTGCGGGTGAAGCGAACTTTTCCGACCACGGTGCGAATCGTCTCGGTGCGAGCGCATTGATGCAGGGACTCGCGGATGGCTACTTCGTCCTTCCGTATACGATGGGAGACTATCTCGCATCGACCAAGTTCAAACCGGTCACCGCGGAACATGATTCCTTCGTCGCGACGAAGAAAGATGTGCAGAATCGTGTCGATCATCTGCTTTCCATCAAGGGCAAGCAGACCGTAAACGAAATCCACAAGCGACTGGGAAAGGTCATGTGGGATTTCGTCGGCATGGGTCGGTCCGATACGGGATTGAAGAAGGCGCTGAAGATGATCCCCGAGTTGCGGAAGGAGTTCTGGAAAGACGTGCACGTCACCGGCGATAAGGAATCGCTGAACGTCGAATTGGAGAAGGCCGGACGCGTTGCGGATTATCTGGAACTGGCCGAACTCATCGCGACCGATGCACTGCATCGTGAGGAATCATGCGGCGGGCATTTCCGCGAGGAATACCAGACGCCGGAAGGCGAGGCGAAGCGGAACGACAAGAAGTTCGCGTACGTCGCTGCCTGGGAATACACCGGCGAAGGAAAGAAACCGAAGTTGAACAAAGAGCCGCTGACGTTCGAATACGTGAAACCGTCAGAACGCAGCTACAAGTGAGGAGACATCGGACATGAAGTTCACAATAAAGATCTGGCGGCAAAAGAACCAGAACGATTCCGGACGGTTCGTCACCTACCGCGTGGACGGCATTTCCCCCGATGCGTCCTTTCTGGAAATGCTCGACGTGCTCAACGACAATCTCGTTCGCGCGGGAGATGATCCCGTCGCATACGATCACGATTGCCGGGAGGGGATTTGCGGAAGCTGCGGCATGATGATCAACGGCCGGGCGCACGGCATGGGACGCGGAATGGCAACGTGCGACGTTCGCATGCGGATGTTCGAGGAAGGCGCCGAGCTGACGGTGGAGCCCTGGCGGGCGAAGCCGTTCCCGGTCATCAAAGACCTCATCGTCGACCGGCGCGCGTTCGACCGCATCATGCAGGCGGGCGGATTCGTGTCCGTGAAGACCAATGCCGCCCCCGAGGCGAACGCCGTCCTTGTGCCGAAGCGCAATGCGGAAGAAGCGATGGACGCAGCGGCTTGCATCGGGTGCGGAGCCTGCGTGGCGGCGTGCCCGAATTCGTCGGCGATGCTGTTCGTTGCGGCGAAAGTGTCGCAGTTGGCGCTATTGCCGCAGGGACGCGTGGAAGCGAAGGAGCGCGTCATGCGCATGCTTGCACAGATGGACAAGGAGGGCTTCGGAGCCTGTTCCAACAACTACGCCTGCGAAGCCGAGTGTCCCAAGGAGATCTCCGTCACCCATATCGCGCGGATGAACCGGGAGTACCTGAAGGCGCTGCTGTAGGAGAGAGGAATACCGGTTGTGTGGAACAAAGGCGAGCAGCATTTTAACTCGCCTTTTTTTATTTGCCCAATCAACAATCAAAACTCACCAATCATCAATCCCCAGAGCCGTTGTTTCCTCCTCGTTTTCTGGCTATTTTATTGTATGAAACGCTTCGTCCTGTTATTCCTCCTTTCCCTTCTCATCGCCCCTGCTGTCGCGCAGGACTCGAAAGAAAATGCCGATTTCAAGCTTGCCGTCAATCTCTTCAACGACAAACTC
>JBFYQI010000173.1:0-2705 GCA_041302875.1 Ignavibacteria bacterium | reverse complement strand
CCCGGGACCGACGATGCCACCTACAAGGAATTCGCCGGTCGGTTCCTGCACACCGTGACCGCACCGCTTCATCGTGTTCCGGGGTCGCATCGTGAGTGACCGGGGACGCACACGGACCTCGACGGGACAGCTGAAACTCCTGCTCCCCGCTCTCATCCCGGTCCTGCTCTTCTCTCTCATCCCGCTGATTCGCGGCATCTATCTGGGATTCACCGACTATCGACTCGGTGATCCGATCCAATTCAACGGGCTCGCGAACTACGTCCGGATGCTGAGCGATGTCTTCTTCTGGAAGTCGTTCCAGGTGGGATTCGTTTGGACGCTGGTTGTGACGTTTGCACAAGTGGCGTGCGGTCTCGGCCTTGCGCTTCTGCTCAATCGGAAGGTCCGGTTCACTTCGATCTATGCGACGCTCATGCTCGTCCCGTGGGCGATGCCTCCGATCATCCGAGGGATCGTTTGGCGGCAAGTCTACGATCCCGACGCCGGCATCTTGAATGGGGTACTCATCCAAGCCGGGATCATCCACCAACAGATCAACTGGCTCTCGAGTTTTGAGTACGTCATTCCCGCCGTCATCGTTGCCGGCGTGTGGGGGGAAATTCCGAAGGCGGCCGTCTTTGTTCTCGCCGGACTGCAGTCGATCCCGAAGGATCTGTACGAAGCCGTGCGCATCGACGGCGCGGGTCGGTGGAAGGAGTTCGTGCACATCACGATGCCGATGCTGACACCGGTGCTTGCTGCCGTTGTGTCGCTGTCCTTCATGTGGAATTTTAACACGTTCGGGATCGTCTGGGTGCTCACGCAGGGGGGGCCGGGCGGCCTGACGCGACTTCCGATGCTCGCCGCGTACGAAGAGGCGTTCCGCTACGGATACGTCGGCTATGCCGCGGCCATCGGGAACGTGATGGTGCTTGTGATCAGTCTCGTGCTGTTCAGCTATCTCCGCGTCCAGTTGCGGGAGCAGAAGCAATGAAGACGCGCGCGTTCATCGCCGATCTGTTCACGCATGCGGGATTGATCCTGTTCATGATCTTCCTGGTGTTCCCGCTGGTGTGGATGATCGCGACGTCATTCCGGCCGACTGCGGAGATCTATTCCGGAACGGTCGCGCTCCTCCCCGAGTCCCCGTCGCTCGATCACTATCGGACGATCTTCCTTGAACAGAAGATCTTCACCAGCATGGGGAACAGCTTCATCGTCGGGATCTGTTCCACGCTCATCGCCGTCCTGATCGCCCTGCCGGGAGCGTACGCGCTCGCGCGCTATTCCACGCGATGGAACAACGTGGTTCTCGGTTGGATCCTCGGTTCGCAGATCTTCCCGGTCATTCTCGTGATGATCCCGCTCTACATTCTCCTCCGGTCGATGGCACTGACGGATTCGCTCATCGGACTGACGCTCGTGTATGTCGTGTGGGCGTTGCCGTTCGTGCTCTGGATGTTGCATGGCTATGTGCGAACCGTCCCGGTTGACATCGAAGAGGCCGCCGCGATCGACGGTGCATCCCGTTCACAGATCATCTTCCGGATCGTTGCGCCCCTTCTTCTCCCGGCGATCGGCGCATCGGTGTTGTTCGCATTCGTGTCGGCCTGGAATGAGTTCTTCTTCGCTCTTGTGCTGATGAAGGATCCGAACTTGATGACCCTTCAGGTGGAACTTGCGCGGTTCACGGGAATGGAGGGACAAGCGCGCACGGGACCACTGGCCGCCGCAAGCGTGCTGGCAACAGTACCATCTGTCGTGCTCTTTGGCTTCCTCCAGAAATGGTTTTCCTCCGGCCTGATCGCCGGAGCGGTAAAGAATTAGGATGCCCGCGTGAAACGATACATTCTTGTCGGAGCCGGCATCGTCGTCCTTGGGACGGTCGTCTTTCTTCTCCTTCCGCAAGGAGGACAGACCGATTCCTCCACGACACGACTGCGCTTCGTCAGTCTCGCATGGCAGGAACAGGCGCTGGCAACAAACCGTGCGATCGTTGCCGAGTGGAATACAGCGCATCCAGAAATGCCGGTCGAGTATGTTCAGGGAACGTGGAATTCCGTCCATGACTATCTCATTACGGGATTCGAGACCGGAGACGTTCCCGATGTGTTCCATTACGAATCGTCGGTCATTGTGGACTTTGCGATGCGCGGATTCCTGACCGACCTTGCGCCCATGATCGACCCGGAGATGCGCGATGACATTCTGGATGTCGCGTGGGCATCGGTGCGCAGACCGGACGGCGCCATCTGCGGCATCCCGTTTCTGATGGAGTCATTCATCGGATTGTATGATGTTGATGCGCTGGCCGCCGCGGGTGTCACGCCGCCGACCTTCGAACGGCCGTGGACGTGGGAAGAGTTTCGTGCAGTCGCACGGCGGTTGACCGTGGATACGACAAAAAACGGAACGGTCGATCGCTGGGGTGCGGCCATCGGACTGCGGAATTCCGCGAACATCGTGATGAACCTCTCCATCGGTTTCGGCGGATCGTTTTTCAGGAAGGAAGATGGACACTATATTGTGCGTGCAGGAATCGAGGAGCGGGAACTTCTCTCGACAATTCAAACCATGCTGTATGCGGATCGTTCGATCGCCCCGTCGAGCGTCGGACAATCTGGACCGGCGTTGATCCCGGGCTTCTTTCAACGGCGCTACGCGATGCTCATCGGCATCGGAGCGTGGGGACGACAGCAGCTGGTCGAGAACGCCCCGAAGGA
>JBFYQI010000162.1:0-7802 GCA_041302875.1 Ignavibacteria bacterium | reverse complement strand
GCGCGATTCCAGCGGGCGACCTGCTATTACAATATGTCGCCGAGCTCCCGGCTGGACCAGGAGAACTCGCGCAAGGCGATCGATGAATATCAAGCCTTCATCGAGTATCATCCGACCGATTCCCTGGCGACGGTGGCTGAACAGCGCATTACGGAGATGAATACGAAGCTCGCCCAGAAGGACTTCGACAATGGCATAACCTACCTGCGACTCGAATACAACAAGGCAGCCGTGTATTATTTCGACCTGGTGCTTGAGAAGTATCACGACACGCCATACGCTGAGCCCGCACTGCTGCGGAAGGCCCAGGCACAGGTTGCACGAAAGCGCTACGCGGAGGCGAAGGAAGCGCTCGACCGGTTTCGCGAAAAGTATCCGAACAGCGCGTTGGGTTCCGATGCGGAGACCCTCCAAGCCGACGTCACCGCCGGATTGGCAGAGAAAAAAGCGGCGACGAAACAGCAGGGGAAACTATAGCATGGCGCGAACAACGGGAAAGCCGGTTTCCGCATCGATCGTCGAGCGGACGGAAATGGTGCTGCCCAACGACACGAACCAGCTCGGAAATCTGCTGGGCGGCCGGCTGATGCACTGGATCGATATCGTGGCGGCGACCGCAGCCATGCGTCATACGAACCATGTGTGCGTTACGGCGTCCGTCGATGAACTGCAGTTCCATCATGCCATCCGGCTGGGTGAGGTCGTTGTGCTGAAGGCATCCGTCAACCGGGCATTCCGAACCTCGCTGGAGATCGGCGTCCGCGTATCGAAGGAAAACCTCTTCACGGGCGAGCGGATGCACACGAACACCGCGTATCTGACGTTCGTGGCGATCGACGGGAACGGACGTCCTATTCCCGCTCCCCCTGTTCGCCCGGTCACCGCCGCGGAGAAGCGACGGTACCGTGATGCCGCGCGTCGGCGTGAGTTCCGCCTGCAACATCGCCAACGCCACTAACCGACACAGCTGAGGATCGCAACGCCAACCGTGCGCCGACCGTCGCACCCGACATCTCCCCTCCGCCGCATTCTCCGAAGCGCTTCGCTGCTGGTCTGGTTCGGAGTCCGAACCGCATCCGCACAGTCCCAGGAAGCGCTCCTCGGCGAGCTGCGCCGTTTGACGCTCTCTGGAGCGGTGGATTCCCCGTTGATGGTCACCCCCTGGCAGGAGGGTCGCGCGACGGTCATCCTTCCCTCGTCGTCTTCGCAGCTCTTGTTCCGGCAGATCGTTGATTCGAACTGGACAACCCTGGAAGAATCTCGCGAGCATGTGCCAAGACGCTTTGATGAAGCGATACTCGTAGGCGGGGGTCCATCGGGTGTCGCGATCCTTGGTTTGGTCGACCGTGCGGCGAAAGCGATATATATTGTGAAGAGCACCTCCGCGGATTCGGTGCAACTGCAGCAATCGCTCACGCTTCCGATCACCCCCGCGATGGTCGTGGCCGCGGATGTCACGGGAGACGGACGGACCGACCTTCTTGTCGCGGACCGGAACGCCCCCGGCATCCTGCCGTTGATCGCGACAGCGCAGGGACGATTCGCGCCCCGAGCAGTGATCGCCCAAGAGGCTATGGTCGGGACATTCGCTGTTGCCGCGTTGAATAATGACAGGCTGAGCGACATTGTTGCGTACGACTGGGTGCGCAGCGAAGTGCAGCTGTGGTACGGTGTCGGCGGCGGCCGTTTCATCGATCAGAATCGATATCCGCTCGACGTCGAGGTACAGCAGATCGCCGCGGCCAGCACTTCGCGCCGCATGCCGGCTGCATTCGCCGTCTCGACCAATGCGGGTCGCGAGGTCCAGTACTGGCTCGGCTCGGATTTCGGCGAGTTCACCCCCTCTGGCATCCTTGCATTCGATGATGAGGTCACCTCGATGACCCTCGTCCAGCTTGACGGCGATGGGATCGCGGATCTGATCACGTCTACTTCGGGCGGACTTTTGAGCATCGCCCTCGGCGGGGATACGACGACGTTCACCGAAGAAGCACGAGTGGCCCTGCCATTCAATCCACATCGGTTGACGCCGCTCGCAAGCGCCGTTGGGTCCGTTGAACTCGCGGTAACGTCGCCCGCGCAGAACGAAATGGCGATCATCCGTCGCTCGGGGATGCTGCTCATGGATCCGACGCGAACGGAGTATGTGTGTGGACCGGGACCGGCGGGAATCGTCGCGGAACGGCTCGATGCTGATTCAGCGTTCGATCTTGTCGTCATCAACGGACGGGAAAAGACCGTCGACGTGTATTGGGGGAATTCCGGCCGGCGCTTGCGCGGACCGATCTCGCACAAGTTCGGTGCGGCCCCGTCCTCGATCGCGGTGCAGTCCGTCGCCGATACGGGTTTCCAACTTCTTGTGGGCTCGACGGAGGAACAAACGGTCGGTGTGCTCTCGTACGATCTGCGGGATCGATCGCTCTCGGGAGCGGTCGTGCCGACCGAGGGAACGCCCGCCCTGCTCTCCTCGTTTCCCGCTCCCTCCGGTTTGCCCGGATTTGCGGTGTTGAATATTCTGAGATCCTCGGAACGTTTTTCTCTCAGCTTCTTTGAGCAACTTGGATCGGATCGATTCATCGAACAGAACTTCCGCTTGCTTTCCCCGACGATCCTCTGGGGTGCGGCGGTCGCGAGTGTAGACAGTGACGACGTCCCGGATATTCTGTACGCGTTCAGCACGCATGATACCTCGAACGTGGAGATCGCCGTCGCCTACGGCGACAGCGTGCGTTCTATGAGCCGCCGCTTGCTGCTGCAGGCGCTCCCGATTCGCGGGGGACAGCGCATCCGGCTCTGGTACCTTGACCTGGACGGAGACGGGACGAAGGACGTCCTCGTACATGCCTCCGAGCCGTCGATGCAGTTCTGGTCGATGTCCGGAACACCGTCGGGAGAATTCGCCTCACCGGTGTCGATCGGAGGAACGGTTGATGTCGCGAGCGTCGCCGACGTCCAGTTCTCCGTGCACGGGCTGGAGACGAGGATCGTCGTGCTGGATCGGATCACCCGGTCCATCCGGTGGATCACTGCCGGCCGTGGATCGACCGCGTGGGAGGATGTGATCAACGATGCACGCGTTGTTTCCTTCGATACCGGCGATTTCGACGGAGATGGTGACGCCGATATGGCCGTCGTCACGCAATCACCCGATTTGCTCCGCCTGTACTGGAGCGTCTTTCGCGAGCAGAATGTCACGACGACAGGAGTGCACCCATGAGGACGCGTTCGATCTGGTATCCGGCAGTCCTGGCGGCGTTCTTCCTTGTCCCGATAAGCACAGCCGTCGGTCAGGAGATCATTGCCCCGCGTCTGTCTGAGCGGCTTGCAGCCGCCGCGCAGTATGGAATCGACGAATCGTTGATGCACGACGGCAAGTGCGGATTTCGATGGATGGCGCAGCTCGCGGAGCGAGCACGCATGCTTCCAGCCGACGAAGCGTTCCGGCTTCAACAGTTGCTCAAGCCCGCCGAAGCGATGGCGGAGACGATAATCGGGCAATTCCGGATCACCTATGACACCGCCGGGACCAATGCGCCGGCATTGTTGGATGGCACCGGAGCGAGGATTCCCGGAACGGCACGCGCATTCGTTGATTCGGTCGGAAGGATCTTCAACGATGTCTGGAATGAGGAGGTCGGTCAACTCGGATACGATCCGCCGCCGTTGCCTTCCGGGTACTACTCCGTCGTCATCCTGGAGCTATCGGGATCGTACTATGGACAGACCGTGTTCCAGCTCCCGCAATTGAATCCGGGGGAGTCTCCTCCTCGGTACGCGTCGTATATCGAGATCGACAACGACTTCCGGGAATACTCAAGCAAAGGGATCGCCGGTCTTCAGGTAACCGCCGCGCACGAATTCCATCATGCGATCCAAGTCGGTGCCTACGGGTTCTGGAGCGGCGATGTGTATGCGCATGAATTGACATCGACATGGATGGAAGACCATGTCTATCCGTTCATCAACGATTACCTGCAGTATCTGCCTGACTTCTACGGATCGACCGGCGTCCTCGGCATGAGCGGGGGGCGGAGCTTTGTCACGTCTTCGCTTTCCGGGTATGAGCGCTGCGTTTGGGGTCAGTTCTTGTCGAAGCGGTACGGTGCAACGACCATGACCGCGGTCTGGGAGCGGATGAAGACCGTTCCGTTCCTGCAGGCCTCGGACGATGCCCTCCGCGAACGCGGGACCAATTTCGAAACGGCGTTTGCGAACTTCAGTTACTGGAACTACTTTACAGCGCACCGGGCAGACGCCTTTCGTTCGTACCAAGACGGGCTCTACTATCCGCGTTACCGACGGATCCAAACTGTTCCGTTCAACGGTTCCCTCGCGCAAGCGGTCGCGAATGTCGAGCCGCTTTCTGCCGTTATGATCGATTTTGTCCTCAGCAACGATACGCTGACAACGATCGTGATCAACACCGAAGTTGATCGAGCGCTCGAGAAGGACTTTTCGCTCGGCCGGGTGGAAGCGATCCTGTCGGCAACTGCCCCTTCGGTTCCGTATCAGACACTTGCGAACGGCTTGAGGGTTGGATTGGTTGCGAGCGATTTGACAGATTGGCGAACGTTCTATCTGGAATCCTCGACATCGTCCGATGTGCCCCGAATGCAGGCGCACCCGTTCCCGAATCCACTCCGCCTCGCAACGGACGATGGACTCGCGCTGCCCGTGGAGGCCGACGTGTTGGACGTGGCGGAGGTTCTCTTCATGACCTCGTCGGGAGATCGCGCGCACGTGGGGAAGTACTCCGTCATCTCGACCCAGGGGGAGACGTATGCATTCATTCCATCGGGTGAATTGAAAGCCCGCGTGGCCTCGGGAGTGTACACCGTTGTGGCGACGGTACGAGGACGGGTCTCACAATGGACGGTCGCGATCATTCCATGAACGGCATCCGACTGCAGGTGACGGATCTGCGCCGCGATTTCAATCGGCGGCCGGTGTTTCAAGGGATCTCGTTCGCGTTGGACGCGCCGGGTTCGCTGGCCGTGACGGGACTCAATGGTGCGGGGAAGTCGACGCTGGTCAAGGTTCTCGCCGGCGCAATCGGTCCGACCGCCGGGACGGTCGCGTATCAACGCGCAGGGATGCCGATCGAGATCGATGCATTGCGGCATGAACTGGGATTCGTCTCTCCGTATCTGAACTTGTATGACGAATTCAGTGCCGAAGAGAATCTTCGATTGTTGTCCCGCATCCGATCCGGGAATGAACCCGCGTCAGCGACCATCGAGCGACGCATGAAGCAGGTGAACCTTTGGAACCGTCGTCACGACGACGTCGGAACATTCTCTTCCGGGATGAAGCAGAGGCTCAAGTACGCGTTCGCGTTGCTCCATGAGCCGGCGGTGTTGATGCTCGATGAGCCGACGTCGAACCTGGATGCCGAGGGAATCGCCGTTGTAGAGGCGATCGTTGCAGAGCAGAAAGAACGGGGGCTCCTGATCGTTGCAACGAACGACGAATCCGAAGCCGCATGGTGTACGGTGCGGGTTCACCTGAGCGGCAGTGGCGGGAACAAACGGTAGGCGAATGATGAGCACGATTGCGCGAACATGGGCGTTGGTCGTAAAAGATGCGCGGTCCGAACTCCGGACACGGTATGCGATGAACGCGCTCGTGATGTTCGTCATCACCTCTGTGGCGACCATCCTGTTCGCCATGCGCGAAGACCAGGCGAGTCCAGAATTGCTGGCGGGGATGTATTGGGTTGTCGTCTTTTTCAGTTCGATGTCCGGCCTGTCCCGCATCTTCGTGAGCGAGGAAGAAAAGGGGACCGCGCTTGCCTTGCAGCTCATCGCGTCGCCCACGGTCGTCTATGTCGGCAAACTGCTGTTCAATTGCGGGTTGACGCTGCTGCTGACGCTGGCGGTCACGGTCCTGTATCTCATCGTCTTTCCCGGGTTTGTTGTCGCTTCGTTTGACATCTTCGCGGTGACCTGGCTTCTGGGAAGCCTGGGGCTTGCTTCCGCCGCCACCATCATTGCCGCCATCATCGCACGGGCGAATACACGTGGAACTCTCTATCCCGTCCTGTCGTTTCCAGTATTAATCCCGCTCCTTATGACCGTCATGCGCTCCACGATCCGCGCCCTGGCCGGCGAACCGTTCGAGAATGCCTTCGGTGAATTCCAGGTTCTTTTCTCCTATCTTTTGGTCATGACCGGCGGATCCTACCTGCTGTTTGAACATGTTTGGAAAGACTGATATGCGCATCGTCAAGGTCCTCTCGATCATTCTCATCACGTTCGTGCTCATCGCGGGCATCGCCATCCCGCTCTCGCCGGCTCCACAAGGACTCTTCGAGTTTCCGATCATCCCGGGTCTGGAGGACAAGGCGCGGAACATCTTCTACCATGTCCCCATCGCGTGGACGACGGTGCTGGCGTTCCTGGTCTCGATGTGGTACGGCTATCGGTACCTGCGGACGCGGTCGATCGACGATGATCTCAAGTCGGTCTCTTCGGCAGGGCTCGGATTCATGCTCTGCATTTTGGCGACCGTGACCGGATCGCTCTGGGCGAAGTTCAACTGGGGATCGTTCTGGAATTGGGATCCGCGCGAAACTTCCATTTTTGTCCTGCTCCTCATCTATGGGGCATACTTCGCGCTCCGCTCAGCACTCGCATCGGATGAAGCGCGTGCACGTCTCTCCGCGGTCTACGCCATCATCGCAGGTCTTACCGTGCCGTTCTTCATCTTCGTTCTGCCGCGCATGGTGGCGGGACTCCATCCGGGAGCGAAAGGGGACGTGGATGGAAGCGGCCCGGTCCTCGAATTCAAGATGGCGCCGAACATGCGCGTCGTATTCTTCTCGTCGCTGATCGGATTCACGCTCTTCTACATCTGGCTCCTGACGCTCCGAATACGAGCGGCGCGCCTCGAGCACCACGTTGCTGATCAACATTCATGAGGTCGTTATGCTGGAGTATATGTCACATCATCAGATGTATATCGTGCTCGGGATCGTCCTGCTGATCTGGGCCGGCATCGTCGTGTATCTGGTCCGGTTGGACGGAAAGATCACGCGTCTGGAAAAACAATTGAAGAAGGATTGACAAAATGAAACCGAAAGTGATCGTTGGCGTGCTCGTGGTGGCCGTTGGTATCGTGCTGGGAGCAGTGAATTTTCTGGATGCGAACGTGGAGTACGGGAACTTCCAGACCGCGCGGGAGATGGGGAAGAAATTGCAGGTGAACGGCGAGTGGATGCGGGAGATGCAGACGTCGTTCGACGCGGACAAGGTGGTGTTCACGTTCTACATGAAGGACGAGAACGACGAGGTTGTCCGCGTCGTGTACCATGGCGCACGCCCGAACAATTTCGAGATGGCAAACAGCATCGTCGCGAAAGGGAAGTTCGATGGGAATGAGTTTCACGCCTCCGATATTCTGACGAAGTGTCCTTCGAAGTACGAAGGGACCGGCGAGGACGTGAAGAAATCCATGTAACGTAGTACGTGCGGAGGGAACTGTGGCGGGTGGACTGATCGTCAAATTCGGATTTGCGGCCGCACTCGGTGCGGCCTTTTTGTATGCATGGGCCCATGCACGCGCGGACCAGCGTGCGGTCCTGTTTGGCCGGCTTAGCTTCTTTGCCTCCGTGGCGGCACAAGCCACCGCGAGCGCGCTGTTGCTCTTCTCCATCCTGACCCACCAGTTTCAGTACACCTATATCTGGAGCTACAGCTCGACCAACCTTCCGGTCCCGCTTCTCATCTCCACGTTCTACGCGGGGCAGGAAGGAAGCTTCATGCTCTGGACCCTGTTCACGGCGCTCATCGGCCTCTTTCTGG
>JBFYQI010000116.1:0-4032 GCA_041302875.1 Ignavibacteria bacterium | reverse complement strand
CCGATTACGTCCCGCTCTACAAGTCCCCGCAGACGGAATTGATGACGCAGTACAACATGAAGGATCTCGAGGATGCGGGACTCCTCAAGATGGACTTCCTCGGACTGCGAACCCTCACAGTGATCGAGAATGCCCTGGCGATGATCAAGAGCGGCCACGGGATCGAACTCGACCTGGACGATCTTCCCGACGGCGATCCCGCAACGCTCGAGATGTTCTCCCGCGGCCAGACCGTGGCCCTGTTCCAGTTCGAAAGTTCGGGGATGCAGGATTATTTGAAGAAGTTGAAGCCTTCTTCCATCAACGACCTCGTCGCGATGAACGCGTTGTATCGTCCCGGACCGATGGAGAACATCCCGGACTTCATCGACCGGAAGCATGGACGCCAGCGGATCACCTATCTCCATCCGAAGCTCGAGCCCATCCTCCGCGACACATACGGCGTCATCGTGTACCAGGAGCAGGTCATGCGTATCGCCAGTGAGATCGGCGGAATGAGTCTCGCACAAGCGGACCTGCTGCGGCGTGCCATGGGGAAGAAGGACAAGTCCCTCATGGCGGACCAGAAAAAGAAGTTCATCGAAGGGGCAGTCGCGAACAAAGTCGACCGAAAGATCGCCGGAGACATCTTCGATCTCATCGACAAGTTCGCATCGTATGGGTTCAATAAATCGCACAGCGTCGCGTATTCTGTTCTTGCCTATCAAACGGCGTATCTGAAGGCACACTTTCCGGCGGAGTACATGGCCGCGACGCTCACAAGCGAAATGGCGGACACCGACAAGATCGTCGTCCTCATTGATGATTGCCGGAAACTTGGGATCGAAGTCTTGCCGCCTGACGTGAACGAAAGCGGCGTTCACTTCGTCGTGACGCCAAAGGGCATCCGATTCGGCTTGAGCGCCATCAAAGGTGTTGGCGAGGGAGCGGTGGAAGGGATCGTGCACGCACGGAGCGAACAAGGACGGTTCCACGACCTGTTCGATTTCTGCTCGCGCGTTGACCTCCGCTTGGCGAACAAGAAGACCATCGAGAGTCTCGTCCAGGCGGGCGCCTTTGATTCGGTCGAGCGGAATCGAGCGGCACTCTTTGCCTCCGCGGAGGCAGCGATAAGCCACGGGCAGCAAGCACAAGGTCATTCTGGCCGCGGTCAGTCCGGACTATTCGACTCGGGCGAAGTCCGCGTTCAAGCTCGTCCTCGTCTGAAAGAAACGCCCGCATGGAATGATCAGGACACGCTCGGACGTGAGAAGGCCGTACTCGGATTCTATGTCTCAGGTCATCCGTTGCTAAAGTATCGCGAAGAGGTCGAGGGCCTGGCATCCGTCCGGCTGGGCGAACCGGCGCAAGCGAAGGCGAACGCAACTCTTCGCGTCTGCGGCATCGTCGCAGACGTCAAGAAGAAGATTGATCGACGCGGCGAAACGATGGCGTTCATCACATTGGAGGATTTCACGGGCAAGGCGGATTGCATCGTGTTTGCAGATGCCTTCAAGAAGTTCGGCGCAGTGCTGCAGCCGGGTTCGATGGTGATGATGATCGGCAAGAATGACGGCGGGGCAGGCGGGATCAAAGTCATCGTGAACGACGTGGTGGCGATGGAGGAAGTTCGGAAGAAATTCGCGAAGAGTGTTCTGCTGACCGTGGACGTCAACACCGTCTCTGAGGAGAACCTGTTCGAACTATCTCGCATCATGGAACGATTTCGCGGAAAGTGCGTCTGTTACCTGCAGGTCGTCGGTGGCAGTTTTGGCAATAATGTGATATATTCAACGAAGAAATTTACAGTCGATGCCTCGGCAGAGTTCTCAGCCGCGGTGGAGGGTCTGCTTGGACCGGGTTCGGTCCGCTTGCAGGGTTAACGCGTTACGGAGGAAGCATGAAGCCAGTCGAAGTCACAGATTCCAATTTCGAAGCGGAAGTACTCAACTCGTCCACCCCGGTCCTCGTCGATTTTTGGGCGGAATGGTGCGGCCCCTGCAAAATGATCGCGCCGGTCGTCGAGGAGTTGGCGAAGGAACTGTCAGGAAAACTGAAAGTGGGAAAGGTCGATGTCGACAACAACCAGCAGATCGCAATGAAGTTCGGCATTCGGAGCATTCCAACGCTCCTCGTCTTCAAGGGCGGAAAGGTCGTTGATCAACTGGTCGGAGCGGTACCCAAGAAAGCGCTGATCGACAAATTGACGCCGCACATCGGCTGACGTTGTTCATCGGACAATGCGAGAAGTCCTTGCGCTGAGCGCGGCTTCTCGCATTTTTGTTTCCATTCGGCAAATGGCTTACAAGGAAACGGACGTGACCACATTCGCAAAGCGGACGCATACATGCGGTGATCTGCGAAGCGCGCAGATCGGGCAGACCGTGACACTGACCGGTTGGGTCCAGGGCCGACGGGATCTCGGGGGATTGATCTTCATCGACGTACGCGACCGGCACGGGAAGACGCAGGCTGTCTGCGCGCCACAGCCGTACGCAGAAGCGTACGAAACCGCCAAGAGCATCCGTTCCGAGTATGTCCTCTCGATCACCGGCGTCGTCGTCCCCCGGCCGGAAGGAATGGTGAATCGTGCGATGCCGACGGGAGAGATCGACGTCGAGGTCCATGCTCTGCAGGTGTTGAACAAGGCAGAAACGCCGCCGTTCCCGATCGAGGATGAGATCGACGTCAGCGAAGACATCCGGCTGAAATACCGCTATCTCGATCTGCGGCGAAACTGGCTGCAACAGAACATGCAGATGCGGCACAACGCGTATCAGGTGACGCGGAAGTACTTCGATCGGCAGGGATTCATCGAGATCGAAACACCGATCCTCATGAAGAGCACACCCGAAGGAGCACGCGACTACCTTGTTCCGAGTCGCGTTCATCATGGGAAATTCTACGCGCTGCCGCAGTCCCCGCAAACCTACAAGCAGATCCTCATGGTCTCCGGGTTCGACCGGTACTTCCAGATCGTGAAGTGCTTCCGCGACGAGGATCTTCGGGCCGACCGCCAGCCGGAGTTCACGCAGATCGATGTCGAGATGTCGTTCGTCGACGAGACGGACGTTATAGAGATGGCCGAGGGTCTGACAGCAGACCTCTGGAAGGACCTCATGGGTGTCGAACTCCAGCTGCCCTTTCCGCGGCTGAGTTACGCAGAAGCGATGTCGCGATTCGGCAGCGACAAACCCGATATGCGCGTTGGGATGGAACTTGTCGACGTCTCCCGCATGGTCGAAACGTCCGCGTTCAAGATCTTCAAGGAGACCGTTGCCGCTGGCGGTGTCGTCGCGGGCCTTGTGGTCAAGGGACAGGCGGGGATTAGCAGAAGTCAGATCGATGGATTAACGGATTACGTCAAGTCGCTCGGAGTGGGCGGGTTGGTCTATCTTCGCGCTCGAGGCGGGAAGGTGGAGTCTTCGGTTGATAAGTTCCTGAAGCCTGATGAGGTCGTCGGAGTTGCGAAAACATTGGGCATGGCTGCGGACGACCTCGGATTGATCGTGTCCGGACCGCGCACCAAGGCTCTGAGCGTTTTGGGATCATTGCGTTTGGAATTGGCTCAGCGGTACAACCTTATCAAACCGAATAAATGGAATTTCCTCTGGGTCACGGACTTCCCGTTGCTGGAGTACAGCGCGGAAGAACAGCGGTATACTGCGGTGCATCATCCGTTCACCGCGCCGAATCCCAACGATGTCCCCATGCTTGAAACGGAGCCTTTGAAGTTGCGCGCGCGGGCGTATGATCTCGTACTGAACGGCACCGAGCTCGCAGGGGGGAGCATCAGAATTCATGATTCAATCCTCCAGCAGACGATGTTCTCGCTCATGGGCATTGGTCCCGAAGAGGCGAAACGGAAGTTCGGGTTCATGCTCGATGCGTTCAGATTCGGGGCTCCACCCCACGGCGGGATCGCATTCGGATTCGACCGGCTCATCATGCTGATGACAGGCAGCAAATCGATCCGCGATGTCATCGCGTTCCCCAAAACGGCAAGTGCGATGTCCCTGATGGATGATGCGCCTTCGACCGTCGACACACGCC
>JBFYQI010000099.1:0-3645 GCA_041302875.1 Ignavibacteria bacterium | reverse complement strand
GAACCCGGGATGGTGTACAGCGTGTAGGAACCGCGGGGAAGCGTCTTGCCTCCAAGGAGAAGGTCGGCTGTCGTTGTGAGCGCCGTCGCCTCGTTCGCGCCTGTGCGCCAGACCTTCCCGTACGGCACAACCCCACCAAAGATCGACCGCCCGCGCATGGACGGACGTCCGTAATCGACCGCGATCCGGGCGGCTCCAAGCTGCAAGACCGCTGAATCACGCGGACTGGCGACCAGGATATCCTTGCTCACATGAAAGGGGACCGCAATGGCGGTTCGCTCCCACTCGACGCGCAGGATGCCCCGATCCGTCGCGGTCTTCTCGAATCGCATGGAGAGTTCCTCCACGACTCGCATCATCGGCCGCGGTTCGACCTCGATCCTCGCAAGATCCAATTTCGAGTCATACACCGTTCCCCACTGACCGGTCTGCTTGTTGATGATGAGCTTCCATCGCTCTTCGGAGGGTATCGAATACAGCGAGTACGAACCACGGGGGATGATGGCGCCGTCCAACTCCAGATCGACGTCCGTGCGGAGCAGCGTCGCCTCGCCCGCTCCCGTGCGCCACACCTTGTAGTACGGCACAACATTGCCGAAGATGGCCCGCCCGCGGACGGACGGCTTGCCGTATGCAATGCTGACCTGCGCTCCGTCGAACATGATCTTCGAAGAATCGCGGGGACTCGTGACCGGTCCTTGGGCGAACGACTGTCCGGCAAGCAGAATCGTCAGGATGATATGAGGCGCGTCCCGCTTCACGGCTCGAGCACCCGTGCGACCATGATCCCCGTATGTTTCTTCACCTTCTTTAGATACTCCGCCAGCGGAACATCTGTGATCTGAACACGCGCACCGGCAATGGGAGCATGCATGAAATGAAGGTCAGTCCCCTGCCACACTGCGACACCCGTGTGGCCGACATCCATTCCTTCGATGTTCGTCGTGATGCCTATGATGTCACCATTCTTGATCGATGGCGCAGCCGCAGCGACACGCGCGTTCGGGATGAAGAACATCGTTCGCTTGTTGATGGCTTCTTCCTGCTGTTCGATCACCGGGAGAAATTCCGGATTCTCCTTCAGCTTCTTGTACGAGTCCGCATGCGCGGACATGAAGCTGACCTTCTTGATGAATGGCTCGCCCCCGATCTTCTTCGTTACCACCTTCCAGGTTCCCTTCTTCTCGTTGTCGAAGAAGTAGTCCGAGGTGTAGTGAAGCCGGCTGGGATATTGGTCGATGATCCCGCCGCGATAGCGGATGCGTTGGAGTTCCCGTCTATAGTCGGCGAAGGTCGTCGTTCCCTTCTTGATGCATCGCGCGAACACGACGCAATTCTCGTAGAATGAGACGCAATCGAATCCGCGGAGATTGACGACCAGGCATTCCTCCCCCGGTTGTTCGAGCGTGTGCGCGACGTACTCGTTGCCAAGGAATGATTTCCCCACTTCGACGATCACGTCGCCGATGGGGAGCGACGCCCACTTCTGTTCGGCGGCAAGCCGGAAGGTCTTCGCGCAAATGACGGAATCCGGATTATCATCAGGCGAGCCGAACGATCGCTCGAATCCAAAACCGACGGCCGACACGAGGACCAGTACAATCGTTACGGTAAGGACGCGGGCGTAAGGAACCATGGGAGAGGCCAATTAGCGATTGTGGATTGATGAGGTATGATTTTTTGACTTCTGTATCTGCTTGAGGCTTCAGGCTCTAGGCTCATCGGCTCATTAGAATGGCGATTCTTCGCCCGGTTCCGGCGGGAGCATCATCGGTTCCGGACGGAATGGCAGACGGCTCTCAAAGCGCGCGAACGACTTGATGAACTGGAGGCGTACTGTATCCGTCGGACCGTTACGCTGTTTTCCGATGATGATCTCGGCCAGACCTTCCGTTGGATCGCCGGTCTCCGTGTCCTTTTCGATGCCATACATCTCCGGGCGATGCACGAAAATGACAACGTCGGCGTCCTGTTCAATGGCGCCCGATTCGCGGAGGTCGGCGAGAGCCGGCTTCTTGTCGCTGCGGGCTTCCACCGCACGATTCAGCTGCGACAGCGCGATGACGGGAATATTCAAATCCTTTGCCAGGGCTTTGAGCGATCGGGAGATGCCGGAGATCTCCTGCTCACGGCTCTGAGCATTCCGTGCTCCCTGCATCAACTGGAGATAGTCGACGACGATCATGCCGACGTTGTGCTCGGCTTTGAGCCGCCGCGCCTTCGCACGCAACTCCAACACGCTCAGCGCCGGCGTATCATCGATGAGAATCTTTGCCTTGTAGAGACGGCCGACGCTCATGCTGAGCTTCTTCCATTCGTCTTCCGGCAGGCGGCCGGTTCGTACCTTGTGCGCATCGACGCGCGCCTCGGCGCACATCAGACGCATGACCAACTGCTGCGCGGACATTTCGAGGCTGAAGAATCCGATGGGTACGTTGTGCAACACCGACGCGTTGCGCGCGACGGAGAGAACGAATGCGGTCTTCCCCTGCGACGGCCGTCCGGCAACGATGATGAGGTCGGAATTCTGAAACCCTCCCGTGAGGTTGTCGAGGTCGGTGAACCCGGCCGGCACTCCCGTCACGCCGCTGTGCTTGCCGTGGATGCTCTGCAGCATGTCCATCGTCTTATGCACGGCGGTGTTCATGGTGACGAAGCTCTTCTTCATTCGCTGTTCGGAGATGTCGAAGATCTTCTGCTCCGCTTCGTCCAGCAGGCCGAGCGCGTCCTCCGTTTCGTTGTACGCGCGCGTCACGACTTCTGTTGATGCCGAAATGAGCTGGCGCATCAACGCCTTCTCCAGGACGATGTGGGCGTGGTATTCGATGTTCGCCGCGCTCGAAACCCGCCCAGACAACTCCGTGAGATAGTACTCACCGCCGATCTTCTCGAGGACGCCGCTGCGGCGCAATTCTTCGGTCAGGGTAATGAGATCGACCGGCTCACTCCGCTCGAAGAGGCCGACCATCGCATCGAAGATGCTTTGATGTGCGGGCTTGTAGAACACATCCCCCTGCAGCACTTCCAGGGCCTTCGCGATCGCGTCCTTCTCGAGAAGCATCGCCGCCAGGACGGCGACTTCCACGTCGACCGCCTGCGGCGGCACGCGGCCTTCCGCGCCCGGCTGCACCGGCGCGTTCTCGTTGTATGGTCTTCGTCCATTCGGCATCGATCATTCCCGCCTGTCTTCTACTTCGACTTCATTTCATCGTACATGCGACGGAACTTCTGCACATCCTCCCAGCAGGGGCGCTTCCAATTCGGATTGCGCAAAAGCGCCGCGGGATGGAAGGTCACCATCAGCGGAATTCCCCGGTATTCGTGCATCTTCTCCCGGAGCTCGGTCAACGTGGCCTTGGTCTTGAGCAACGATTGGCCCGCAATGCGGCCGACGCACAAGATCATCTTCGGCTTGATGATCTCGAGTTGCTTCCACAGATACGGCTCGCAGTGTTCGATCTCTTCCGGAAGCGGATCGCGGTTGTTCGGCGGACGGCATTTCAGCATGTTGCAGATATACACCTCGTCGCGTTTGAACTTGATCGCTTCAAGGATCTTCGTCAACAGCTGTCCCGCGCGGCCCACGAACGGTTCGCCCTGTTCATCCTCATCCGCTCCCGGCGCCTCGCCCACCACGACAATATC
>JBFYQI010000095.1:0-7999 GCA_041302875.1 Ignavibacteria bacterium | reverse complement strand
CGGAGAAGAAGTAATCCCCTGTTTCGGGATCTCCCATGTTCCTCATCGTTGGGCTCGGGAATCCGGGAGCGGAGTACGTCGGTTCCCGCCACAACGTGGGATTCGAAGTCCTCTCCGTGCTTGCCGGGAATCTGGGAGCGCGCTTCGCCGAAGGCCGCGGAGATTATCTGTTCGCTCCGACGCGCATCGCTGAGTCAGAAGCGACGCTGGTCCTGCCGACGACCTACATGAATCGGAGCGGCCGCGCAGTGATTCTTGCGATGGAAGAATACCGCGTCCCTCCGGATCGTCTGCTGGTGATCGTGGATGACTTTCAGCTCCCTCTCGGATCGCTTCGGATACGGAGCGGCGGGTCGGACGGCGGTCACAATGGACTCGGGTCCATCATCTACGAGTTGGAGACCGACGGCTTCCCGCGCATCCGTTGCGGGATCGGGTCGCCAGAAGCGGCCGCACAACAACTCGATGTCGTGGAGTTCGTCCTGGGACGATTCACCTCTCAGGAACTCCCGGTCGTCCGCGAACTGGTGGAACGAGCCGCTGAAGCTGTCGTGAGTTGTATCCAGGACGGGTTGGATCGCGCCATGAGCCGGTTCAATGTGCGTCCTGAACAATCATAATTCACCAACCCTGCCTCTGTCGTTCCGTGAGGAATGCGAACAGGGGCCGATCATTACATCACAGTCCAAAGGGATACCCATGGCTGCAAAATCAAAGGTCTACGAGACGACCTTTATCATCAATGCGAGCCTTGACGATCCGCAGATCGATGCGGTCGCAGAGAAGGTCAAAGACCTGATCGTCAAGAATGGCGGCGAGATGATGGAATTCGTCAAGTGGGGGCGGAAGCGTTTTGCCTACCCCATCAAGAAACGCAACAACGGCTTCTACATCGTGATGGAGTTCCGGGCGCCGGGCGATATCGTATCAAAGCTCGAACGTCATTTCCATCTCGACGAGAATGTGCTCCGGTTCATCGTGATCGGTCTCGACAAGGTGGCGCTGAAATCGCGCCTGACGGGCGAAAGCCTCATCAAGCCGGCGATGACCTCAACTCCCATGCCCGCCGAGGCACCCGCGGCCGAAGCCCCCGCGAAGAGCGAGTGAACACTCCCAACTCCGAATTCCGAACTTGAAATAAAAGGATATCTCCCATGCCCCCATTTGGTCAACGTCGTACTCCCACATCGGGTCCCGGATCCCGCGGACCTGGTGGTCGTGGTCCTGGCGGTCGCGGTCCCGGCGGACGCGGCCGGAATCAACAGCAGCGCAAGAAGCGCACCTGCCGGTTTTGCGACTCGAAAGAAGATTACATCGATTACAAGAACGAGAAGCGGCTCCAGCGGTGCGTTTCGGAACAGGGCCGCATCATTCCGAAACGTATCACCGGCACCTGCTCCCGCCATCAGCGGCAGCTGGTCGTCGCCATCAAGCGTGCGCGCCATCTCGCCCTGCTGCCGTTCTTGAACGAGGCCGTCAGCTGATCGTCCATCGAAAGGAGTCTAGACCATGAAGCTCATTCTTCGGAAGGACGTGGAAAGCCTTGGCCGCGTCGGCGACGTCATCGTCGCAAAGGACGGCTACGCCCGGAATTACCTCATTCCCCGGGCGCTCGCCTACGAGGCAACAGAGAACAACCTCCGGCAGTTGGAGGAAGAAAAGAAGCAGGTCGTGCGCCGAGCCGACAAGGAGCGGAAGCACTCCGAGACCGTCGCGGCGGCCCTGGCGAACACCTCCGTCAGCATCAAGATGAAGGTTGGAGAAGACGACAAGCTCTTCGGTTCCGTCACGTCGCAGATGATCGCGGACGCGCTGGTCGAGAAAGGCATCACGGTCGACAAGCGGACGATCGAGCTCGAGGATTCGCTGAAGGCCCTCGGCATCTATGACGTTCCGGTGAAACTCCCCGGGGGCGTCACGGGCACCGTGAAGGTCTGGATCGTGCGAGAATAAGCCAATTCCTTCCATTTGAAGCCTTTCCACCAAGGGCGGATTGCGAAAGCGGTCCGCCCTTTCTTCATACCAGGACACTTGACAACGTTCCAATCAAGTGTTAATGTTGTCATGGTTTTTTCTCCAGCAGCACTTCCTCCCACTTAACAACCGAAAGGGTCAGCTATGCGACATTGGTTCAATCTCGGAGTATTGATCCTCCTGATCGCCGTCACCGCAACAGCATCGAAGGACCCACGTGCCGAGAAGCGCGCGAAGCTCGACCGGGCCACCGTTGAATCAGTCGGCGTGCCGAGTCTCGCAAAGGCTTCCATCTCCCTCTGGGATACCTTGAATCTCGTTGCGTTTGGAAATTCACTCGACGATGTCTTCGCAACGCCCGAGGGATTCATCTGGGTTGGCGGATACGACCTTTCGACAGATGAGGATTTCATCCTTCGGTCGACCGATAACGGCGCGACATGGACACGCAGGTCGCTCACCTTCACGAATTCCCTTGGCTATTCCATGACGGTGCGGGATGCCAACATTGCCCTGGCAGCTACCTGGATCGGCGATATCTATCGTACAACGGATGGCGGCGCCAACTGGACGAACGTGTTCACGTACGGCGGCGGAAACGGATACTTCAACGGCATCAAGTTCACAGGCGGAGATTCCGTCATGGCGATGGGCGATGCCGACGCTTCTGGCCTCTGCGTGGTGAAGAGCACGGACGCGGGAGCAACGTGGACTCGTTTCACCAACCTTCCTGCGGCAGAGTTGAACACCAGCACGATCAGCAGCTCCAGCTACCATCAGTGCATGGATGGGATCGGCCCGGTGGTCTGGATCACAACATATTACGGCAACGGCACGGCGCCGCGCATCCTGCGCACGACCGACTTCGGCGCGACCTGGACCTCGGCCGACGTCCTGCTCACGGGTGGACTGTCGAATGCATATTCCATCCGCTCGATCAACCTGGCGAGCGCCACGGAAGGCTGGCTCGTCCCTCGTCAAACGGCTTCCGGCGTCCGTTCGTACGTTCATCGGTCAACGGATGGCGGTGCAACTTGGAGCGATTCCATCCAAGTTGAAACAGGCTGTGTCGTCAAGTCGGTGAAGCCGATCCGTGGAACAAACTTTCTCCTCGCCGTTGGATACAAAGGTGATGATCCGAAGGCTTGGTGGTCCACGAATGGAACAACCTGGACGGACATCTCTCCCGGCTCTCCGGGCGACGGAACAGACATGACGAACGCACACTTCTTGGGACAGACGCTCGGCTACGTGGTCGGTTATCAGAAGGCGCTGAAGTTTACGCCTCCTACCACAGACGTGGGCAATGAACCGACAACCGTTCCAACCGCATTCACCGTGGAGCAGAACTATCCGAATCCGTTCAATCCTTCGACGACCATCCGGTTCGCGCTTCCCATGGAATCACAGGTCTCCCTGAAGGTGTATGACCTGCTCGGTCAGCTCGTCGCGACCATTCAGGAAGGCATGATGAATGCCGGCACACACACGCTCACATTTGATGCGTCGAACTTGCCATCCGGCCTCTATCTGTATACGGTCCAGGCAGGAGGATTCACTTCATCGCGCAAGATGCTTTTGCTGAAGTAGGCTCATCGACATCCTGAGCTGCGGCTTCAACACCCGGTTCTCCGCCCGGAGAGCCGGGTGTTGTGTGTAGGGGGATCGAGAGGCGGAGGGAGCCGGTTCAGGATCGAGTGGTTCAACCGGAATTCTTTTCTCTCTCGAGGAATCCATGAAGAAACTCCTCTGCTTACTGCTCCTCCTCACGTATGCTGCCTGGGCCGGGAACACGGGAAAGATCGCCGGCAAGGTTACCGATGCTGCCACGGGTCAACCTCTTCCGTCGGTCAACGTGATGCTCGTGGGCACAACGATGGGCGCCACGACCGATCCGGACGGCAACTTTTTCATCCTCAATATCCCCGTCGGCACGTACAGCGTTCGCGCATCGATCCTCGGCTACGGCACCAAAGCCGTGACCAACGTGAGAATCATGGCCGACATGACAACGACGCTCGACTTCTCCTTGTCGACGGAGGACATCCAAATGCGCGATGTCGTTGTGACGGCCGAGCGACCGGCGATCCAGCAGGATAAGACGGCGACCAAACATATTATTGATGAAGACGCCATCAGCGCTCTGCCCGTCGACGATTTTCGTGAGATCGTCCAACTCCAAGCCGGCGTCGTGGGAAGCCACTTCCGCGGCGGCCGGTTCAATGAGGCAATGTTTCTTGTCGACGGCATCCCCATCCGAAGCGCTGTGAACGGATACACGGGAAATACCGGGGGCTTCGCAATTAATCTCCCTCAGATCGGCGTGTCGGAGATCCAGGTCTCCACCGGAGGATTCGAGGCCGAGTACGGGAACGCCCAATCCGGGATCGTCAACACGGTGATGCGCGATCCGTCGTCCCGCTTCAGCGCAAAGCTCCGTGCACGGACCTCCGATTTCCCTTGGACCAAAATGGAATGGCGCCCCAACGCCTACGGCTCCGGCCAACCGGATTGGAGAAATTATGAGGTCTTCCTCAGCACCCCCGCCGTTGAACTCCTCGGCGGACGGTTTTCCCTTTCCGGTTCATCCGACGTCACACTGCAAACCAAGGATTTCCTCCCTCATCAGGATTTCATCCGCGAGTCCTATCAGATGAAATTCCTCGCGGCGTTTCCGTCCACACGCATTTCGATCACCGGACTGAAATCCTGGACCCGCGACGACGACTACTATCACCGATACTCGAAATACGGACCCCTCAGCGACGGATACACATCCGACCTCTATCAGCGCGTCATCTCTGAGGCCGGACAATCGGTCCTGGAGCAATTCCACTTCGTCGCCGATCCGCAGAGTTATCCTGCTCCCGTATTCACCGACTACGGCGTCGACTCCATCGATTTTAACGGACGGAAGTATCGCTATGTCCGGGACATTTATCAGTCCGGGATGCAGGAACACATTTCAGTTCCGGTCCGCAACAGCTACAACGTCGCGATGCTCTTTACACACTCATTGAACGAACGTTCCTATATCGATGTGAAGGCATCGCACTTCATGACGCACTTCCGTGAGATCGTGCGGGATGTTGATGATCGAGATAAGGATGGGAACACATCTGAAGAGCTCAACTGGCAGGATAATAACGAGGCCCGATATCCGACGGCCGGATACAAGGATCGTTCATTCGAAACCCAATACTGGTATTTCACCGGAGATGAAGGCTGGTGGTTCAATCAGCGCAGCAGCACCTCTTCCATCAAACTCGATTATTCGAACCAGTTCAACAACACGAATTTGTTGAAAGCGGGGGCTGAATTCTCCTACAACAAAGGGGTCGTGGACAAGGTGTCGTTCGAATCTGTCCTCGCCCGGCGATTCGATGTCTGGTCGCAAGACCTCTTCGACCTGGGCTTCTATGTCCAGGACAAGATCGAGGTCCGCGACGGATTCATCCTGAATGCCGGTCTCCGATTCGACTACTACGACCCAAACGGATTTGGAACGGTGCTGTACCCCGCGGACATCGCAGAACTGTCCGATCCGACGCGGCGAACGAATCTCACCGACGCAGACAAGATCCCCTATCGCTGGCAGATCAGCCCGCGCGTCGGCATTTCTCATCCCCTCACGGATCGGGACCGGATCCATTTCTACTACGGCCATTTCTTCCAACGTCCCGACTTCCGCTATTTGTATGAGAACCTCCGACTCGACTTCAGCTACACGACGAATGTCGACCTCGGCAATCCGCGCTTGAATCCTGAGAAGACCGTGTCGTACGAGGTCGGCTGGGAACACCTGTTCTCCGATTGGCTCCGCCTCGGTATCACCGGATATTTCAAGGACATCACCAACCTGGTGGCGGCGACCGACTTCGACATCGCGGGTCTTGCGGAGCCCTTCCAGGCTTACACCAACGCCGATTACGCGAATGTTCGGGGAATCGAGATCAATCTCGAAACGATCAATACGCGTTCGTTCGGCGGTACTGTCAACTATACGTATGCATTCGCGAACGGCCGGTCATCCACGGTCTTCCGCAGCAATGGTGAGATCGTTCCCCGACGCCTGGATCCTCTCGATTGGGATGTGCGCCACAAGATCAACGCGAACGTGAGCATTCGCTCTCTCGACCTTGTCGACGAGTACATTGGCAACGCCGAGCTGACGTTCGTCTTCACCGCACAATCGGGTCTCCCCTACACCTCCAACACGCGCGACGTCTTCCCGCTCTTCACCTTGCGGAACGATGGACGATTGCCGTGGAGCAAGAACGTCGACATGCGATTCAGGAAGTCGTTTGAGTTTTCCATGCTCGACATTTCTCTGCTTGCCGAAGTCCGCAACGTATTCAACTGGATCAACCTGTCCTATATCGCCGGCGGGCGTGAAGGCCTGGAGATCTACAATGCGACTGGTGATCCAACCGGGCCGTATAACGTCCCGACCGCGTGGACGCTGCCGCGCGTTTACCGTCTTGGGATCGAAGTCCAGCTGGGAGGCAACCGATGAAACAACGATCATTCATTCTCGTCGCAATCATTCTTCTGCTCTCCGGATCGACGCCCCCGCTGTGGTCTCAGACGACCGACACCGTCCGTCTGACCCCGACAACGAAGAAGACCTTCTCTCACAAGGTCGGCGCGCTCTGGAACTTCATCACGAACGACGGCTATTGGGGGAACACGTATTCCGAACCCAACTGGGAATGGCCCGGCGGGAGCGGAAACGTGTACGGCTGGCGCACATCGATCTGGGTCGGCGCGATCATCGATTCGCTTGGGCGCGTTTCCGCCGGCGACGACCGGCAATTCGTACCGCTCGATTCCATCTCGGTAACATATCCGAACCAGGGATCACGCTCCGTCGAGGATACCTACACGCGATACACCGACGTGAATCCTCCTTCGCCCGGCGTCTCACACAAGAACCTCGGCGTGGAAATCACCGAGCGGACCTACGTGTGGGATCAGTCGTACAACGATGACTTCATCATATCCGACTACTGGATCAAGAACATTGGTGATGACCGCAACAAGGATGGTATCATCGACACCACGCGTCCGCTGAGGAAAGTATACGTCGCATGGCGCCTTGACGCTGACGTGTCAGGTTTCGCCGGCTCGGGCACTGTTTCGACGTTGTGGGATGCGGATGATCTCGTCGGATACGACTCCACGCATCGGATGGTCTACATATTTGATGGGGACAATCCGAATGTCGCTGGAGACGACATAGGAAATCCCGATCCGGTCAGCGGCGTGCTACGATCGCCCGGCTACATGGGAATCCGTCTGCTCTATTCCGACAGCGCCCACTTCGACGGGGTGTTCAATGGACAACCCACCATGGCGACGCCGTCTTCTCGTTATAACGAACCAAGCGATCCCGGGCAGGAGTACACCTTCATCTCCACAAATGGGATCTCACCGAATGCGACAACGGTCGCGGATTATCGAGCCCTGATGGCGATCGGCCCCTACGATATCCCGGCCGGCGATTCCATTCACATTGTGATCGCATGGGTGATCGGGATCGGCTTTGATGGGATGGTTCGCAACTCCACGTTTGCGCAAATGCTGTTCGACAATGACTACGGACAGCTCGCGACGGCTCCAACGATGCCGACCTTCACGCTCTCCGACGCCGTCGTCGGCGGACAGAAGGCTGTTGCGATCCGTTGGGGAAAGGACTCCGAGTTCAGCAGAGATCCGATCACGGACCTTGAGGACTTCGACGGATACGCCGTTTACCGTTCCGGAAAGAACGATGCGTCCGGTCTGCCGATCTGGGACACCCTCGCCGTTTACACGAAGCGGCCGTTGGATCCCGTAACAGACAGCCTCTGGTACGGCAAGACGTTCGTCCAAAGCTGGCCGCCGCCAACCGTCGTCATCGGGGGAGACACGTTGTATCAGTATCTTGACAACGGCGTGTATGACGGACTGATCTACGCCTACGCGGTGACCGCCTTCGATGCCGGCGATACCGTCAACCGCATCGAACGTTTGGAGAACCAGA
>JBFYQI010000074.1:0-2817 GCA_041302875.1 Ignavibacteria bacterium | reverse complement strand
TGCAGAATGTGCTCGACACGATCAAGGGACTGCACGACCGGGGCATCTGGTGCGAGGTCGTGACGCTCGTCATTCCGGGGATGAACGACAGCGACGAGGAACTGCGGGATGTCGCGTCGTTCCTCGTATCGGTCTCTCCCGATATTCCCTGGCATGTGACGGCGTTCCATTCCGATTACCAGATGGAATCGACGCCGAACACGCCTCCGCGAACGCTGCTCCGCGCTGCGGAGATCGGCGCATCGGCCGGCATCCGGTACGTCTATGCGGGCAACTTGCCCGGTCAAACACGCAATCACGAGAACACGTACTGTCATCAATGCGGTGAATCGCTGATCGAGCGGCACGGCTTCCGCATTCTCCGCTACCGCCTGGTCGAGAGCCGCTGCCCTGCATGTCACACGCTCATTCCCGGTCGCTGGGAATGATGCCGCATTTGAACAACTTCGGAACGCAAAGCATGGGACGTCATAACCATCTCGCCATTCTTGCCGTCGTCGTCATCCACCAGGTCATGGGGTTCGTCTGGTATTCTCCCGTCCTCTTTCTCAGTCCATGGGTCCACGGACAAGGGAAAGAGGTCGATCAGCTGAATCAGTCCGATCCGGTTCCGTTCATCATTTCGATCGCAGCATCCATACTTGTCTCCTACGTCGTATCATGGCTCGTCCAGATCCTGAAGGCGGATACGGTGAAGCGCGGCGTCGGCGTCGGCGGGCTTCTCGGCATCGGGATCTCCGCCCCCACGGTGACGATGCACTATGCGTTTCTTGGAATGTCGTGGAACGTCATCGCGGTCGATGCCCTTCACTCCATCGTTCTCCTCGGACTCACCGGCGGACTCCTCGCCGCCTGGCGTCCGAAGGACACTCCCGCTGAATAGCCTCATCACTCAGGAACCACTCTCTCCGTGTGCACCATTATGCATCGAATCCTTCTCCTCGCGCTCGCTTCGCTTGCGTTTCTCTCATCCTGCACGCCGCCCCCCAAGACCGACTCGGGGACCGCAACTGCGCCTCCAAAACCGGAGCTCTCGATCCAGGTCGCGACGCTGAATTTCTCTGCGTTCAACAAGCGGCTGGAGAAGTCCGACGTCGTCCAGCTCGCGCAGATCCTCAAGCGCGAACAGATCGACGTTCTGTCGATCCAAGGATTGGTGCGCTACCCCGACCTCTCAACACGCGTGGACCTGCTGAAGGAACTCCCGGCACAGATCGACATGCGGACGGCATTCGGCGAAATGGTGAGCAGTTCGGGCAAGCAGACCGGGAATGTCGTCTTCAGTTCCTTCCCCATTATGTCGCATCACAATCAGGGATTCGACGGGATACGCTCCGCTTCCTTCGAAGCCGTTCTCGGCGCAACGATCGACGGCGGTGTTCACTCCATCACCATCGCAAGCGCGACACTGCCGACGAAATCCTCTGTAGAAGACCTTGACCGCTGCGAGCAGGTCATCCTTGAAATGGCTCCGCGCACGCAACCGCTGATCGTCACCGGCAATCTGTCTTCTCCGCCGCCGGGCTTGAATGATGTCGGCGCACAGCTCGCAACGGGACGCGCACCGGCGGGAACTGCGCTTTGGTACGCGGACGGTCCGTTGAAGCCGATGTCAGTCCGCGTTGTTCCGTCGAACATCGCGCCGTTGCTGGTCGCCCGGTTTGACGTCTATCGCGCGCCGCAGCCGTAGTGCAAGTGTCGTAGTCGGTTCACGTTCCTCACCACACAGTCTAAATGCGTGTCATGCTTCGACCCCGCCTGCCGCATTGGGTCTTATTCGCGGGGCAGGCAGGCTCAGCATGACACATCGTTGCAATTTCGCCTACTCGTTCGAGATCTCATCGATCGCCTCATGGAGGGTTCCCATGTCCAAACGGATAGCCTTAACGATCCTCATCCTTGGCTTATGTGTCGTCGCATTCTTCGTCGGCAAGGTCTGGGATTCGTATTTCTCGTCTTATGATCCTGCCCGCGCACAGCATCTCATTGGACTCGACTTCACGTCCGCGGAACGGGATTCGATGGAAGACGCGCTGAAGGAGCAATTGGGGAATTATGAGAACCTCCGTCGCGCGCCGATTCCCAACGCCGTCTCTCCGGCCCTCCAGTTCTCGGCTGCACCCTGGCTGACTCCAACGTTGGGTGCAGCGAATTCTCCCTCACTGCGTCTCGCTTCCATACAATCCGTGCGTCAACCTGAGAAACTCGACGACCTTGCATTCTGGTCGGTGCGCGAACTCGGGGAACTCATCCGCACCAAACAAGTCTCTTCCGTCGAACTCACCACGATGTATGTGAACCGGCTGAAGACCTACGGTCCGAAACTCGAATGCGTTATAACGCTGACGGAGGATCTGGCGATGGCGCAAGCGCGTCGCGCGGATGAAGAGATCGCGAGCGGCCGGTATCGCGGTCCGCTGCACGGCATCCCGTACGGCGCGAAGGATCTTCTGAGCACCAAGGGAATCAAGACGACGTGGGGGTCGGTCCCGTACAAGGAACAGGTCTTCGACGAAGACGCAACGGTGATCCGCCGCCTGGAGGATGCGGGAGCCGTTCTTGTCGCAAAGCTCACGTTGGGAGAATTGGCGTGGGGCGACGTTTGGTTCGGAGGGATGACACGCAATCCGTGGAACTATGACGAAGGTTCGAGCGGTTCATCCGCAGGCTCCGCATCCGCAACCGCCGCAGGATTGGTCGGCTTTGCCATCGGCTCGGAGACCTGGGGTTCGATCGTTTCACCATCCACACGCTGCGGAACGACCGGACTTCGTCCGACATTCGGACGCGTGAGCCGCCATGGTGCGATGGCGCTCA
>JBFYQI010000053.1:0-23263 GCA_041302875.1 Ignavibacteria bacterium | reverse complement strand
AGAGCGCCGCCGGTGAACGGACTCGTCGGGTCGACCGCAAGAATGCCGACACGGAGACCTTGTCCCCGATACAAGCGCGCCAATTTGTTCGTGATCGTGCTCTTCCCCGCACCCGGAGGGCCGGTAATGCCGACGCGATACGCCTGACCGGTCTTCGGAAAGAGAAGACGCAAGAGTTCTCCCGCGTGCGGATGCTCGTTCTCGACCAACGAGATCGCTCGGGCTGCTGCCCGCCGGTCTCCGCGTATGACCTCTTCGGCAAAGCGCCCGACCTGTGGATACGCTTCGGTCATGCGTTCATCTTGAAATGATCCGCAGTCCGACGGAGGCCGTCGGCGAGGGGCATGCGTGGTTTCCAATCATGCTCGCGCGTGATCAGTTCGGAGGAAATGACGCTCCGCAATTGCTCGCCCATCTTCGCAGGACCGTGCTGCTCGGGGCAATTGGGATTTAGATGATCGCGCAGCGTCCGGAAGAGGAAGTTGACATCATTCTCGACACCGGTGCCGATATTGTAGATGTGGGATCCTTCGCATTGCAGCGCGATCAGGTTGGCCCGCACAACATCGCCAACATATACGTAGTCGCGCGTCTGCTTCCCGTCACCATTGATGACCGGTTGTTCCTTCTTCACCAATCGGCTGGCGAAGATCGCGATCACGCCTGCCTCTCCGTGCGGATTCTGCCGCGGGCCGTACACATTCGCATACCGCAGGATCACATGATCGATATTATGGACCGCCTTGTAGTAGAAGAGATATTTTTCCGTGCACAACTTCGTGATGCCGTACGGCGAGAGTGGACGAAGCGGATGCATTTCGTCCGCGGGAAAATAGTCCTGTTCGCCATAGATGGCGCCGCCCGTTGAGGAGAAGATGATCTTCTTCACGCCGTATTTCTGGGCATTTTCGAACACATTGAGCCCGCCCAACACATTCACAGACGCGTCGAATTGCGGATCGGCAACCGATCGGCGAACGTCCATCTGTGCGGCATGGTGATTCAGGACGTCAAACCGCTCATCCCGAAACAGCGTTTCGATCTTTGGATCGCGGATGTCCATCTTGACGAATGTTGCGTTCGGATTGACATTCTTCTGCACACCGCTGGAAAGGTCATCCACGACGACCACTTCATGACCCTCTGCAACATACGCGTCTGTGATATGCGATGCGATGAACCCTGCTCCACCCGTGACGAGAATCTTCATGTGTGCGTTCCTTCCGTTGTCTTCCGTCCCAAATGCCGCAATGCTTTCTTACCGATGTCCGTTCGAAAGTACGCCCCCTCGAACGTGATCTTCCCGACCGCATCATAGGCGGATCCGATCGTCGCGGCAAGATTCAAGTCTTCGCCGATCGCGGTCACACCCAGCACCCTGCCTCCTGATGTCACCGTACGCCCATCCTTCGTTTGCGTTCCCGCATGAAAGACGACAAGACGATCATCGCCATCGAACTGGTTCAGTCCTTCGATGGGTTTCCCCTTCTCATACGCGTCAGGATACCCCTTCGAGGCGATCACAACGCAAACCGCACTGCGGGATGTTTGATAGTCCACATTCGCAGCCAATCGCCGTTCCGAGACGCTCAGCAACAGTTCAGCAAAGTCCGTCTCGATGAGCGGGATGACCACCTGCGCTTCCGGATCGCCGAACCGGCAGTTGTATTCCAACACCTTTGGACCGTCATCGCCGATCATCAGGCCAACATACAGACAACCGGCATACGGAGTCCCCTCGCGGCGCATTCCTTCAAGCGTCGGAAGGATGATCGATTGCTCCACGTGCTTCAGAAGATCGCTCGTCACCAGCGGGGCCGGGGCATATGCGCCCATTCCACCAGTGTTCTTTCCGAGATCCCCGTCCAGGACTCGTTTGTGATCCTGAGCAGGCGCGAGCGTGACATACCGCTCTCCGTCTGTGATGACGAAGACGGACGCTTCTTCACCCGCAAGGTACTCCTCGATAACGATTCGTTCCCCCGCAGCGCCAAAGCTCTTCGCGACCGTCATCTCACGTACACCTTCGAGCGCCTCTTCCCGGCTCGGGCAGATGAGGACCCCCTTCCCAGCCGCCAATCCATCCGCCTTGACGACGATGGGAGGCTTCAGCGACTTGACGAATTCCTGCGCAAGAGTGAGTTCTGCGGCGCCGAACGTCTTGTACCGTGCGGTCGGGATCCCGTTTCGCGCCATGAAATCCTTCGAAAAGACCTTGCTGCCTTCAAGACGCGCGGCCGCCTGGGTGGGACCGAAGACGCGCCGCCCTGCAGCCAGAAGCCTGTCCGCCAATCCAAGGACCAGCGGTTGCTCGGGACCGATCACGGTGAGATCGATGGCGTTCCGTTCCACGAACGCGACAAGACCCTCAATATCCGATTGTGCGATCTCAACATTCGTGGCCAGCCCGGACGTTCCCGCATTGCCTGGCGCGCAGTAGATAGATTTTACATTGGAACTCTGTCGCAGTTTCCACACAATGGCGTGCTCTCGTCCACCTGAGCCAACAACAAGAATGTTCACCGACTGTCTCCCTCCTGTGCCTGAACGACGCTCTGACGATCGAAGTCCATCAACGATTCAAACTGTTTCGCCAGCTCTCCCGTCAGGGCGAAGCGGTCGTATCGACGCGCCGCCTCCCCATTCATGCGAGGCAGACGACGGTGTTCGAATGCATCAAAGAGCGCGAGCAACGCCTGTTCATGCGCCGCGACATCGTTCAATGCGACGCATGCCGTTCCTTCGTACTCTTCGATGAGTTGGCGCGTGTAGCCATCCACAACGGAGGCAAGGATCGGCTTTCGCGCGCCGAAATACTCATACAATTTCCCCGGCGTCTGATAGTCATTGTCGATCACAAACCAGAGGAGATCCGAGGCGACCAAATGCGCGACCGCCTCCCGGTGCGGGAGATACCCCTGAAACGCAACCATATCCTGAATGTTCAGACTCTGCACGAGGAGCCGGTCCTCTTCGCGGATCGTGCCGACCAGATTCAATTCGATGCGCCCACGTAACCGCGGGTGAGCGGCGACGAGGTTGGCCAGCGCGTGCAGGATCACGGCCGGACTGCGGTCCGCGTAGAACGTCCCCGAATGGGTGATGCGCATGCGTCCGGGCGCCGGGGGCTTCGGCAGGGACACATCAGCGAAATCTTCAGCATCGAATCCCTGCGAAAGGATGACGACATCGTGATACGTCATCGTGTGATTCCGCCGAAGGATCTGTTCCTTGACGCGGCGATGCGTGACCAACACACGATCGGCCGCCTTCAGCACGCGCCGCTCAAGCCTCCGATGCCAATAGCGGTGAAGCGGCGTCGGGAAGTACTTGAACGGATAATCGAGCCATGCATCGCGGTAGTCGACCACCAAGGGAATGCCGGTCGATCGTTTGAGTTCGCATCCGATGAGAAAGTCGGTTTGCGGCGGCGCAGTGGCAAAGATGAGGTCGTATCGCTCGCGCGCGAGAAGCTCCTTGCCGGCACGCACCGCGCGGCTTTTCCATCCGATCTTCGTGTCGGGGATGAAGACGAAGTCCCCGCCGAATTGCAGCAACCGTCGCAGCCGTTCGGACGGCATCTTGACCGGCTTTGATGCGGCGAACATCCGGTTCGCGTCCAACGAACTGGTGCGCACGATTTCGACGCCGGCCGACTCAATCTCGGCGAGGAGCGTGTTATCAAACGCGTAGTATCCCGTCGGAGCGACGGTGAGGACGGTGGGCTTCCACCCGTACTGCGGCAAGTACTTGGCAAACTTCACGGTCCGCTGCACGCCGCTCAGTCCCATGGGGGGGAAGTAGTACGCGATGAAGAGGACTTTGCGGTACGGGTCGTGATCTGCCATAACTCAGAGAACGATCAGGTCGCGGGGCGAACGCGTCAGCACCGAACATCCCCCGCGCGTAATGAGCACATCGTCTTCGATGCGGACGCCGCCTTTCCCGGGAAGATAGATCCCCGGTTCGATCGTAACGACAGCATGTTCGTGCAGCAGTTCGGAACTCAGCGAGGAGATCCGAAGAGAATCATGAATATGAATACCGAGACCGTGGCCGAGCGAGTGAACGAAGAATTTGCCGTACCCCGCCTTCTCAATGTGCGTGCGGGCGACCGCGTCGAGAGCGCGGGCTTCCATCCCCGGCCGGATGGCGTCGATGGCGCGCTGTTGTGCCTCGCGGACGATGCCATGGATCTTCTGCATCTCCGCCGACGGACGACCGAGCGCCACCACGCGCGTCATGTCGCTGTTGTATCCCTGATAGCGGCAACCGAAATCCAGCACCACGACCTCCCCGACGCGGATCTTCTTCGTGGTCGCGCGTGCATGCGGCAGCGCCGCCCGAGGTCCGCTCGCAACGATGGGGTCGAATGCTTCGCTGTCGGCGCCGTATTTGCGATGCCAATAACTGATCTCGGCTGCGAGGTCCAGTTCACGAATACCAGGCTCCATGGCGATCAGCACTTTGGCGAAGACCGCGTCGGTGATCTCGACCGCGCGCTTGATCCGCTTGATCTCGGATGCATCTTTGACAGCCGACATCCGTTCGATGAGCGGAGGCATGGCAGGAAAGGAACACCGCGGGAGCAATCGACGCAGCGTACGAAGCGACGCCGCGGAGAGATGCTCTTCTTCCACGCCGACCTTCATGCCCGGACGAACGAGATACCGCTGAGACAGCTCGGCAAAGAGGGATTGACGGGCGATGACCACCGTCGCACCATCCACTTCCGCTGGCGCTTGAGACCGATAGCGTCCATCGGTGATGAGCACCGCACGCCGCGGCGTGACAAGACAAACGGCATTCGAGCCGGTGAATCCGGTCAGGTACCGAATGTGGGAGTTCTCGGAAACGAGAAACGCATCGACGTGATGAGCGGCGAGAGCGCGGCGGACGGCCTGGAGACGATTCCGCGTCATCTGGAGTCCGATCAAAGGTGATAGTTGGGGGCTTCTTTGGTGATCGTGATATCGTGCGGATGGCTTTCGCGCAAACCGGCTTCCGTCATCCGGACAAACTTCGCCTTCGCCTTCATCTCCGCGATCGTCCGGCAACCGCAATAACCCATGGCGGCTCGCAGTCCGCCAATCATTTGGTACACGGTATCCTGCAGTTGTCCCTTGAAGGGGACACGCCCTTCGATCCCTTCGGGAACGAGCTTCTGAATATCATCTTCGGCGTCCTGGAAATAGCGGTCCTTGCTCCCCTTCTTCATCGCCTCGAGGGATCCCATCCCGCGATAGATCTTGTAGCTGCGGCCTTCGTACAAGACCTTCTCCCCCGGGCTTTCTTCGACGCCCGCAAACAAACCGCCGATCATGACCGCATCAGCCCCCGCCGCGATGGCTTTTGCCACATCTCCGGTCTGTTTGATTCCACCGTCTGCGATAATGGGAATGCGTGCGCTCTTGGCTGCTTTGGCGCATTCCATGATGGCTGTGACCTGCGGTACTCCAACGCCCGCCACCACGCGAGTCGTGCAGATGGAGCCGGGACCGATGCCGACCTTTACCGCATCGACGCCGGCGCGAATCAGGTCGCGCGTTCCCTCGGCCGTGCCGACATTCCCCGCGATCAATTCCACATCGAATTTGTTGCGCACCCGCTTGACCATGCCGAGCACTCCTTCGGAATGCCCGTGGGCGGTGTCAATAACGACCGCGTCCACGCCGGCAGCGACCAGCGCCGCGACCCGTTCGAGGGTGTCCCCGGCAACTCCTACCGCAGCGCCAACCCGGAGCCGGCCATGCTCGTCTTTGCACGCATTCGGATGCCGCTTCTTCTTTTGAATATCCTTGAACGTGATCAGCCCGCGCAGCCGGCCGTTCTTGTCCACGACCGGCAGCTTCTCGATCCTGTTGCGCTGCAGCAGCTTTTCAGCTTCCTCGAGAGTCGTGCCGACCGGAGCGGTGATCAGTTCGCTATCGGTCATGAGTTTGGCTACGGCGAGGTCCAGGTTCGGTTCGAAGCGGAGGTCCCGATTCGTCAGGATGCCGACCAACTGTTCCTGATCAACGATCGGAATGCCGGAAATGCTGTATTTCTTCATCACGTCCAGCGCTTCGCGTACGGTCTGCTGTGGTGACAAGGTGATCGGCTTCTGGATCATCCCGCTTTCCGATCGCTTGACAAGGTCCACCTCCTCCGCTTGCCGCTCGATCGTCATATTCTTATGAAGGATGCCAACGCCCCCTTCGCGCGCCATCGCGATGGCCATCTGCGATTCGGTGACCGTATCCATCGCGGCCGTGACAAGCGGGATCGGAAGCGAGATGCGGCGCGTCAGCTTCGTGCGCACATCCGCCTCGCGTGGGAGAACACCGGACCGAGCCGGAATGAGGAGCACGTCGTCATACGTGATCCCTTGACCGATGATCTTTGCTGTGGGCATGTGAGGTTGGGTGTCGAACGATTAGGTGAATGCGGCGAAACCCGTGACATCTTCGCCGACGATCAGCGTATGCATCTCATGCGTGCCCTCATACGTCTTCACGGACTCCAGGTTCGCCGCATGTCGCATGACGGGATATTCATCCAGGATCCCGTTTGCACCGAGGATCTCCCGCGACATGCGTGCGATCTCCAGCGCGTGATAAACATTGTTCCGCTTCGCCAGGGAGACTTGCGTGAACTTCACCTTCCCCTGGTCCTTCAATCGTCCGAGTTGCAGACAGAGCAATTGACCCTTCGTGATCTCCGTGAGCATGTGGACGAGCTTATCCTGGGTCAGCTGAAACGCGGCGATCGGCTTGTCGAATTGAATGCGGGATTTTGCGTACGACAACGCGGTGTCATAACAACCCATCGCAGCACCGAGCACGCCCCAGGCGATCCCGTACCGTGCCTGGCTCAGACACATCAAGGGCGCTTTCAATCCAAGAGCCTTCGGGAGGATGTTCGATTCGGATATGAAGCAATCCTGGAACACCAGTTCTGACGTGACGGAGGCCCGAAGGGAATGCTTCCCCTTCATTTCAGGAGCGGTGAACCCTTTCGTCCCCCTCTCCACGAGAAACCCGCGGACCTCGCCGTCCAACTTCGCCCAAACGACTGCGACGTCGGCCAGCGTTCCGTTCGTTATCCACATCTTCGCGCCATTGAGGACATAGCCACCGTCGGCTTTCGATGCCCGCGTGATCATCCCGCCAGGATTGGAACCGAAGTCGGGTTCCGTGAGGCCGAAGCATCCGATGCGCGTTCCCTGCGCCAGGAGTGGAAGCCAGTGGTCCTTCTGTTCTTCGCTCCCGAACTGATGGATGGGATACATGACGAGGGCGCTTTGCACGGAGGCAAAACTGCGGATGCCGCTATCTCCCCGCTCCAATTCCTGCATCACCAATCCATACGCGACGTTGTTCATCTCCGCACATCCGTACTTCGCGGGAAGAGTTGCACCGAACAGTCCGAGGTCCGCCATGGCTGGGATGATGTCCATGGGGAATGTTCCGGCCTGATAGTGCTTCTCAATGATCGGGATGATCCGATCGTCAACAAACTCGCGCACGGTTTGACGCACCAGCAGCTCTTCTTCACTAAGGAGACCGTCGAGCTGCATGTAATCGATGCCCTGATACTTCGCCATGGGGAATTGTGCCGAGAAGGTGGGTGTCTACAATTATACACACCGCTTGGAAAGCGGATAAAAGTGACTCATGGTACCCATTAATCAAAGGAAAGTCAAGAAAACGGGGATCAGTGAACAGAGAGGTCCAAAAAATGAAGAGCCAGCTTCTCGGTCAACCCCACCACGAGCGACCGATTGCTGGCTCAACAAGAAGGAGATGCAGGAATTTCAGGGGAACAACGATTCCTGCATTCAAAGTATTACGGAACCCGCGGCGAGAAGTTACGCCTACTCCACCAACTTCTTCTCATCACTCCACACTCCGAACTCCACACTCCCAACACCCCCTACCCCTCGTTCGGCACCTTGATCTTGTATCGTTTGATCTTCAGATAGAGCGTCTTTGCCGTGATGCCGAGCGCTTGAGCAGTCTTCGCGCGGTTGAATCCGAAATGCGCGAGCACATTCTCAATATGGATGCGTTCGACCTCCTCGAGGGAGATCGGCTCCGCCGAGACCGACGCTGAACCGGGGAGGCTTTGGGGCATAGCAGGCGGATTCGCGGCATTCAACGCGACATTGATCCATAGATCCTGCGGTTCGATCCGGTCGCCTTGTGACACAGCGATCGCCCCTTCGACGACATGCTTGAGTTCGCGGACATTGCCGGGCCAATGATAGCGCAACAGGGACTGTCTGGCCGCGTCGCTCAGATGCTTTGTCTTGGATTTCCGCGCCAGGAAAAAGTCCACAAGCGGCAGGATGTCCTCAGGTCTCTCGCGGAGAGTCGGGAGGCGGAGGTTGACCACGTTCAGACGATACAGCAGGTCTGCGCGGAAGCGGCCGGCATTGACTTCGGCTTGAAGGTCTTTGTTCGTCGCAGAGACCACGCGGACGTCGACCGTCCGGTTGGTCGTCCCGCCGACGCGGCGGAATTCCCCCGCTTCGAGAAACCGCAGCATCTTCGGCTGTACCGTCGGGCTGATATCTCCGACCTCATCGAGGAACAATGTGCCGCCGCTCGCGACCTCGACCAATCCCTGCTTGGTGTTGACCGCGCTCGTGAACGATCCCTTTTCGTGGCCGAAGAGCTCGCTCTCCAGAAGCTGATCGGGCATAGCGGCGCAGTTGACGGCAATGAACGGTTGATCGCGACGCGAACTGTTATTGTGGATGAGCTGGGCGAAGAGTTCTTTCCCTGTCCCGCTCGGCCCCTGGATGAGTATGAACGCCTCGCTTGCCGCGAGTTTGACCGCATTCTGCACGACGGAACGGAACCCGGGCGAATCGCCGATCAGGTTCGTCGTCTGGCTGAACTGAATGACCTCCGACTTGATCAACAGCTGGCGGTGCTCGATCGCGCGGCGGATCGTCGCCAGCAGATGATCGACGTCGTACGGCTTGCTGACGTAGTCGTAGGCACCCAGCTTGGTCGTTTCGATCGCGGTCTTCACGTCCACGATGTTCGTGAGCATGATGACTTGCGTGGAGGGGGAGAGTTCTTTGACCTGTCTCAACACCTCAATGCCGCTGACGCGGGGCATCTTGACATCGAGGAGAACGACATCGTAGACGTGGGATTGCAGGAGGTTGAGCGCATCGGCACCGTTCAACGCGGTGTCGGTCTCATATTCGGTCAGATCGTCGAGTTCGGTCTTGAGAAGAAAGGTGATCGATTCTTCGTCGTCGACAACGAGGATTCGATGCTTTTTGGACATGGAGGGATCGTGCGACTACGCGCCCGTCAGCACCCGTTCAACTGTCGTGAGAAGATCCACCAGATCGTACGGCTTGCTCACGAAGTCTTCGGCGCCGAGCTTCTTCGATTCGATGGCGTTCTTGAGGTCGGCAAAACCGGTCAGCATGACGACCTTTGTCTTGGGGCAATGCTCCTTGGCATACTTCAGAACCTCGAAGCCGTCCACATTCGGCATCTTGATATCAAGGAGGATCAGGTCGAATTCCTTGGTCCCGAGGATGTTGATCGCTTCCTGACCGTCACCGGCGCTGGAAACCTGATAGCCTTCTCCATCGAGCTCGGCACTGAGAACGATTCGAAGCGCTTCTTCGTCGTCAACGACCAGAATTCTGTTTTTCGCTGGCATGTGTGTGCTCCTCGCGGTCTTCGGAACCCAGGGGACCGCCCTCCCGTGTTGTGGCATCCTCGTAGAAACCTCCGCAAATGATAGGAAGAATCCTACTGAAAATCAACCGCTTCCGAACACCATGTTTGACAGTCTCGGAAGAAACTTGTACTATGTTGTATGGTCGGTACAAAATCAGTGACAGTCTTATTGGTTGACGACGACGTCTACTTCGCCAAGGTCGTCCAGCGCCAGCTTTCGACATATGAGGGTCGCCAGTTCATCTTCCTCTGGAAGAGCACGGTTGAAGAGGCGTTGGCTGAAATCGCGCAGAATGCTGAAATTGACATCATTCTGACCGATTACGTCTTCCCCGGCACGAACGGACTCGAATTCTGCCTCCAAGTCAATCAGATGGAGAAGCAGATTCCCATTGTCTTCCTCACGGGAACCCGCGATTTCAAGCTCGCCGTTGAAGCGATGAAGTTGGGTGTTGAGGACTTTCTCCTGAAGGAGGATCTTGTTCACTCACAGCTTCCCCGCACGATCGCGAAGATCGTCGACCTCATCCGAATGCGCCGTCAATTACAGGCGGTGGAAAAGCGGATGATGATGGCGGAGAGCCGATCTCAAGCCATTCGGGAGCTCGTCGTCACCGTGTGCCATGAGTTCAACAATCCGCTTGCTGCCGTGAAGATCAGCGCCGACCTGATCGATAAGAATGTTCAGACCGAGGACGAGCGGAAGCTGATGGACGAGTTATCGAAGCAATTCCAGAAGATCGAGTCCGAAATCCGGCGACTCCGCGATCTGAATTTCGAGAAGTTCGACTATCATGGGCGGGACATGATCGGAATCCATTCCACGCCTCCCAAATCCTGACGGGAAAAGCCGTTGCATCTGAGAAGGGTTTTGCGTACTTTGAATATATTTCAACGGAAACCATTCTGAGATGTCAGGCACCCGAGTACGTAAAACGATTTCGTGCAGTAGCGCCGCGAGCTAGAAATTCTCAGCACCGTGTCCCGCCCCCGAGGCGGGACATTTTTTTTCCTCCATGCAGATCTGCGACATCATCAACATTCTGGAAACGTGGGCACCGCCCTGGACCGCATGGGAACGCGACAACGTCGGTCTCCAGGTTGGCGATGCGAACCGCGCTGTCGATCGGGTGCTGATCGCGCTCGACGTCACACATCAGGTCATCGAGGAAGCGACGCGGAAAAAGGCAGGAATGATCATCTCGCACCATCCGCTGCTCTTTCGCATGCCCTCGGCGATACGGGCGGATGACCCGGTCGGAAGGCTTGTTCTCCTTCTGGCCGAACGGAAGATCGCATCGTTCGCCGCCCATACGAACCTTGATTTCGCACCGGAGGGCGTCAGTTTCTCGCTCGCACGAGCGCTCGGGCTGCGGAACATCCGCTTTCTTTCTCCGCTCGGGGGGCTCATGGCAAAGCTCGCGGTGTTCGTCCCCCAGGGGCATGTCGAGTCGGTTCGCGCTGCGATGTCGAACGCGGGGGCGGGGATCATCGGTGAATACTCGTCGTGCTCGTTCGAGTCCGCTGGACGCGGAACATTCCGCGGATCGCCGAACTCGAAACCGTTCATTGGCACGCCCGGCGAATTGGAGACGGCCGAGGAAGTGCGGTTGGAGATGGTCCTCCCCCGCGCGAAGACATCGGCCGTGGTGCAGGCAATGAAGTCCGCACATCCGTATGACGAGGTTGCATACGATCTCGTCCATGTCGAGAACCCGACGACGAATGCCGGCATGGGGGCGATAGGAGAGTTGCCCGCCGCGCTCACACCGGAAACATTTCTCCGGCGTGTTGGTCGCTCGCTGCGAACGGCGGGTCTCCGGCACACCAGTCCGTCGACGCGAACCATCCGGACCGTCGCTGTCTGTTCCGGCAGCGGGAGCGATATGCTGTCCGATGCAGTCCGGTCCGGGGCCGACGCATTCGTGACGGCCGACGTCCGCTATCATTCGTATCATGCCGCGACCGGGAAGATCCTCCTCGTCGATGCGGGACATTTTGAGACGGAGAACGTGATCGTCCCTGTGATCGCGTCTCGACTCAAGAACGCCGTCCGCGCGCGGGGGGCGACGCTCCAGGTTGTCATCAGTCAACAGTCCACTAATCCTGTTCGAAGCACGTCGCGTGCTTCCGCGTAAGCAAGAGAAGAAGGAGTCAGCATTGGAAACCCGTCTGCGCCACTTGTTCGCCCTTCAAAAGGTCGACTTGGGACTCAATGAGCTGGAGGAAATGAAAGGCGACCTCCCGTTCACCGTCAAGAAGCTGCAGGAATCCCTGGACAGCAAGTTGCTTACGAAAGCAGAGGTCGAACACATGGTCCAGCAAACCATCGTTGCCCGGGATGCGACCGACGTGGAGATTCTCACGCTGAAGGAACGCATCGAGAAGTACAAAGGGCAACAGTTCCAGGTGAAGACGAACAAGCAATACGACGCTTTGACGCGCGAGATCGAATTGTCTCAGGTGCGCATCATGAAGCTGCAGGTGGAGATGGAAGCGCTGGAAGGAAAGATGACCGTTGCGCGTAACGACGCCGAGCAGCTCGTTCCGGAGATCGCGGAGCTCGAGACGGAACTTGCCGAGCGCCGGAAGGAATTGAACGCCGTGACCAAGGAGCATGAGGAAGAGGAAACGAAGCTCCAGCACGAGCGTGAGAAGATCGTCGCCCGCATCTCGAAAGCGGATTACCAGATGTACGAACGCATCCGCAAAGCGAAGGACGGGAGGGCCGTGGTACCGGTGAAACGAAACTCCTGCGGCGGATGCTTCAACCGCGTGCCGCCCCAGAAGATCCTCGAGCTGCGCAAGAATGATATGCTCATGACCTGCGAGCGCTGCGGGCGCATTTTGGTCTCCGACGAGATCGTTGAGAACTCTTCCGCGGCGGAATGACCGTCATTGCGCACACAGACGGTGCATCGCGCGGCAATCCGGGAGCGAGCGGGATTGGCGTGGTCCTCGCGAACGAAGCCGGCTCTGTGCTGGGCACCATCGCCGGCTCGATTGGAACGCGCACGAACAACGTCGCGGAGTACACTGCCTTCCTCGAATGTCTGAAGGCGGTCTCTGTGCTTCCCTGTAAACGGCTCGTCGTTCATTCCGACAGCGAGCTGATGGTCCGTCAGATGAACGGACAATACAAGATCAAGGATGCAGAATTGAAACGGCTCGCGGCCCACGCGCGGACAGTGATCGCCGGAGCAGGATTCTCGGTGGAATTGCGTCACGTGCTTCGCTCGGCGAACGCGGACGCCGACAAGCTTGCGAACGGCGGCATCGATTCCCGTTCGCCAGTGCGCATCGCATGGACCGATGCGGCGCACGACCTCATGAGTGTGAAGTGAAAGCACCAACGCCTGGACGACCGGACGCGTACGCGGGTCTGTCAGGCAGCCGTTCCGATGCATCCGCATCGGGAAGGAAAGTCCGAACACCACAGGGCAGGGTGCCCCGCGTAGGTTCGCGGCAACGCGAGCGAAAGCGGGGGTTGTGCGGGCCACATCCCGCATGAACGGACCGTATCACAGAAAACACACATCCCTCGGTTCCTTCGGGAGCTGGGAGAAACAGGTGAAAAGGTGGTGTAAGAGACCACCGCGTCGTCAGCAATGACGGCGGTCCCGCAAGGGATCCTGCTCGCGTTCGCGTGAGCAGGACTGAGAAACCCCGCCCGGTGCAAGACCGCGTATATCCCGCCGGTTCTTCGTGCTCGCACGTGGAGCCAGAGAGCTGCCCGCTCAATCCCTCACGGGGACGGGAAGGGTAGGTCGCATAAGAGAAATGGCTGCCTCCCCGACGCTCCGCTTCGGCGGACGGAGGGCAGACAGAATTCGGCTTATCGACAGGCTCGCGTCTGCGTCCGATCGTTCGCCGGTTCCCTCCTCCCCCCATGGAACCGGGTTCTCCTCCGCTTTCACTCACGGCACATTCTATCCATTCACTGGAGTATTGTCGTGTCTCCGATCAAAGAATACCGCTGGACATTCCGCCCGCCCTGGCCCGAGCAGGGCATCGTCAAGAGACTCTCAGACGAGTTGACCATCTCTCCCGTGTTGAGCGACATCCTGCTCAGTCGCGGCATCGACACGTACGAGAAGGCCCGTTCATTTTTCCGCCCGTCACTCGAAGACCTCCACGATCCGTTCCTCATGGACGGCATGAGCGTTGCCGTCGAACGGGTCGTTCAGGCGCTGCAACGCGGCGAGCAGATCACCGTGTACGGGGATTACGACGTCGACGGAACGGATGGAACGGCGATGGTGTGGTCGTTCCTGAAGAGCATCGGGGGCAAGGCCGCATACATCATCCCCGATCGTATGAAGGACGGATACGGTCTGTCCCACGCGGGTGTCGACCGGGCTCGGGAGATGGGAACAACGCTCATCGTTTCGGTGGATTGCGGTATCACTGCCGTCGAGCAGATCGCGTATGCCCGTTCCATCGGGATCGACACGATCATCTGCGACCACCACGAACCGGGGACGGTGCTTCCCGATGCCGTCGCCGTGCTGGACACACTCAAGCCCTCTTGTTCCTATCCCTTTAAGTCATTGTGCGGATGCGGGGTTGCCTACAAGTTCGTCCAGGCGCTGGCGAGTTCCGATTACATCGCTGGAAAGCTTGGTGATCAGGCCGACCGACGACTCTCGCAGTATCTCCAGTATGTGACGCTGGCGACCACGGCTGACATCGTCCCGTTGGGCGGCGAGAACCGGACGCTGGTCAAGCTCGGCCTGGATCTCATCAACTTCGATCCGCTCCCCGGAATTCGCGCTCTGGTTGAGACCTCGGGATTCCGCCGCGACAAGATCAGTGCGGGGCAGATCGTGTTCGTACTCGCGCCGCGAATCAACGCTGTCGGCCGCCTCGGCGACGCCGGTCGCGCAGTGCAGCTGCTCACGGCCGAATCGTACGAACGGGCGCTCGAACTTGCGCGCGTGATGGAGGACGAAAACTCCCAGCGGCGCAAGATCGACGAGGAAACATTCACGCAGGCCCAACGCATCGTCGAAGAACTGCTTGACGCAGACAACGACAGTGCCATCATCCTGCATCAGGAGTCGTGGCATCCCGGCGTGATCGGCATCGTCGCTTCACGGCTTGTCGAGCGCTATTATCGGCCGACCATTCTCATGACCACAGTGGACGGCGTCGCAAAAGGCTCTGCCCGCAGTGTCAGCGGCTTCAACATCTACGAGGCGCTCCGCCGCTGCGAGGACAAGATCATCCAATTTGGCGGACACAAGTACGCCGCGGGATTGACGGTGGAGGTCGATCGGGTTGACGAGTTTCGCGAGGCATTCAAGCAGGTGGCAAACGAGCTGCTGACCGAAGAATTGCGCACTCCTGAGATCCGCATTGACGCGGAGTTGCAGTTGGCAGACCTGACGCCGAAATTCGTGCGCGTGCTCAGTCAATTCGCTCCGTTCGGCCCGGATAACATGCGACCGGTGTTCGCCGTTCGCGACGTCGAAGTGATGGGACAACCGCGCATCGTCGGGCGGAACCATTTACGGTTCAAGGTGCGAAACAACGGGTACGTTGTGGATGCGATCGGCTTCAATCTTGGGGATCTGATGCCGCGTGTGCGCCAGGGTGCTCGCGTGGATCTTGCCTTTTCGCTGGACGAAGGAGAATTCGCGGGCGAAACAGTGCTGCAGCTGAAGGTGAGGGACATCAAGTAGGATTGCGGATTGTGGATTGCGGATTGCGATTCGAAATTCAGACGAATATTCCGTACTGTTGGGCTGGGGCAAATCACTGGAATCGTTGAATCAGCACGATGATCATTCTCGGCGTCGATCCTGGCACGCTCGTTACCGGCTTTGCGGTCATTGAACTGCATGGCGGGAGCTTGAAAATGCTTGATGCCGGCCTTGTGAAGAACCCTGCCGCAATGACGATGCCGCTCCGTCTCAAGTGCATCTATGACAAACTGACGGCGGTGATCGACGAGTATCATCCCGACGAATTCGCCATCGAAACGGCATTCTACGGGAAGAACATCCAGTCGACATTGAAGATCGGGCACGCCCGCGGCGTCTGCATGTTATCGGCGGCGAATAGCCTTCTGCCCACGAGTGAATATGCTCCGCGAGAGGTGAAACGCGCGGTCACGGGGAATGGGAATGCGTCCAAGCAGCAAGTCCGATTCATGGTCGCATCGATCCTTCAACTCAAGCATATTCCCAAGGTCCTCGACGTCAGCGATGCGATGGCGGTTGCCATCTGTCATGCGCAGCGAGCAAACGGAGCCGTCCGTTTAGCGAAACGGACTGCAAGCCGATCGCGGGGGGGGCGCTCCGCGTGGGCCGAGTTCATTCGCACGAATCCTCACCGCGTGATGTCAAAACAATGATCGCATCACTCACAGGAGTCCTGGTCTCCAAGTCCCCCACCGAGGTGATCATCGACGTCGGCGGCGTCGGGTATGCGGTGCATATCCCATTGTCGACGTTCCAGGTCCTAGGATCGGTGAATGATCGGATCACCCTCTTCACCCATCAGCACATTCGGGAAGATGCAGTCCAGTTGTTCGGTTTTGCCACGACGGAAGAGCGGACGTTGTTCCGGTTGCTCATTTCGGTGTCCGGAATCGGTCCGAAGATCGGACAGGGATTGCTCTCCGGGATGAGTGCGGATGAGATCCGAGGTCACATTGTTGCGGGGAATGTCGCCGCCTTGACGGCGATTCCCGGCGTTGGACGAAAGACGGCCGAGCGACTTGTGTTGGAACTCCGCGACAAGATCGCAAAGAACGGGACGCCATCGGCAGCGCTTGCGACTCCCGGACCGACCTCGAACTCCGTGCGCAACGAGACCCTGCTTGCTCTGACCTCGCTTGGCTATGCGCGTCCTGCCGCCGAAAAGGCCATCCGCGCCGTACTGACGGAATCGAGTACCGAGAACTGGACGGTCGAAGGGCTGATCCGGGCGGCGTTGAAGAAGATGAGCCTGTGAGCCGATGAGCCGATGAGCCGTTGAGCACTGAGCCGAGAGCCTGGAGTGTAAGCCAGAAGTCAAGAGTCAAACGGGTTGGCAAGAGTGCAAATCTATTGGCTAATCCTTTTGCCTTGTGACTTTTGACTTATGACTTAGTTTCATCTCCTGACCACTGACTACTGGCTACTGTTGTTGCATGCGTACCTCCGATCTCACACGGCCCGAACCTCTTGAGCAAGAAGCGGATTTTGATCGCGCCTTGCGTCCCTCCGCATTGTCGGAATTCGTCGGTCAGGAAAAGATCGTCGAGAATCTCAAGATCTTTGTGGATGCCGCCAAGGGGCGGGGCGAGTCGCTCGACCACGTGCTGCTGACCGGTCCCCCGGGTCTCGGCAAGACAACGCTGGCGCACATCATCGCGCATGAGATGGGGAGCGGCATCAAAGTAACCTCAGGACCCGCGCTTGAGAAGCCGGGAGACCTCGCCGGGATCCTCACATCGCTCGAACGATGTGAAGTCCTGTTCATCGACGAGATCCATCGCGTCCCCGCAAAGATCGAGGAGTATCTCTACTCAGCGATGGAAGACTACCGCGTCGACATCGTCATCGACAGCGGTCCGGGAGCGAAGACGATCCAGTTGGGATTGCAGCCCTTCACGCTCGTCGGTGCGACCACGCGGGCCGGACTGCTCAGCGCTCCGTTGCGCTCCCGGTTTGGCATCGTCAATCGCCTCGACTATTACGACAGTGATCGTCTGCAGATGATCATCGACCGGTCTGCCAAGCTCCTGAACATCCCGCTCGATCGCGATGCGTCGTCGGACATCTCGAAGCGTTCACGCGGCACGCCTCGCATCGCGAACCGGTTGTTGAAGCGGTGCCGCGATTTTGCCGAGGCCGACCGTCGATTGGCGAGCTTCAACGGGACGGTAACGCGCGAGGTTGCGGCGCACGCCCTGACCGCGCTGGAAGTGGACGAGCACGGATTCGACGAGATGGACAAGCGGATCCTGCAGGCGTTGGTGCAGAAGTACGGAGGAGGACCTGTGGGCCTTACGACGCTGGCGGTCGCGGTGGGCGAAGAGCCCGGGACGATCGAGGAAGTGTATGAGCCATATTTGATTCAGGAGGGATTTCTCGCGCGCACTCCGCGCGGGCGGGAGGCCACCGCGGCCGCGTTCCGCTATCTTGGTGTCGCTCCGCGGAAGGACCGATCATCGGGACAATTGGAGCTCGGGGATGGGAATCGCGGCTGAATTGGTCCGGTGATGTGTCCGGGGCGTTAATCGGGACTTTATCCGGGGATTTATCCGGGGATTTATCCGGGGTTTTATCCGGGGATTTATCCGGGATAAATCGCCGATGTTTGGGACGTGTTTTCCCGCCCGCCTAAGCTGCAGAACCAATCAGGGGGGCGTATTTCCGCAAACTCTTCAGAACGGCGTTCATGTCCCGCGGCAATTCGGATGTGAAGGTCGTTCGTTCGTTTGTGACCGGATGCGTGATAACGAGCGTCGTCGCGTGCAATGCCGTCCTCGACAAGAGCGGCTTCTCTTCCTCTCCCTTCAATCGATACCCGCGCTTGACGTCCGAAAGTAAGAACGGACGCTTGTCCCCATACAGCGAATCACCTACGATCGGCATGCCGGCTTCGCTCAAATGCACGCGGATCTGGTGCGTCCTACCCGTACGCGGCCGCACCTCGACGAATGCAAATCCTGCAAACCGCTCCTCGATAGCGTAGTCAGTGACCGAATCTTTCCCGTCCCTCCGGTTCACCGCATACTTCCCCGGAACGCTTCGATGGGGACCCAGAGGGAGATCGATCGTTCCCTCATCATTCTGCGGAACGCCTTTGACAATCGCCGCATACGTCTTGCCGGCCGTCTTGCTCTCAAACTCCATGTTCAGCAGCTGGTGCGCCTCCGGAGTCTTTGCGAACACCAGCACGCCGCTCGTCTCCCGGTCCAGACGATGTACGACGAAGATCTTCCCGAATTCCTCCGTGAGGAAATCTGAGAGACATGGGGCCCCGTGATTGTAGCGATCGGGAATGACCAGGAGTCCCGTCGACTTCTCGATCACGACGATCGCATCATCTTCGAACAGGATGTCGCAGTGGAACTTCGTAAGAACGCGGTCGAGCTTGCGGGCGAGGTTCATGGGGATAGTATGGAGTAATAAGATATAAGTAGCAAGAGGAAGAAGACAGTTCGGAGTTGGGAGTTGGGAATGCGGAGCGCGGAGTCAGAAGCAGCATGGCTTGCGAATCGAGGAGTCGTGGAGTACCTTCCATGCATGAAGCCGCTTCCTCTTTCCTTCTACCGACGACCGGCGTTGATGGTCGCGCGGGATTTGCTCGGCTGCATCCTTGTGCGACGCGACGGAACCCATGTACTGTCCGGACGGATCGTCGAGGTTGAAGCATACACGCAGAACGACCCGGCCTCGCATTCGTTTCGTGGAAGAACACCTCGCAATGATGTGATGTTCCAGGCCGGCGGAGTCTTGTATGTCTATTTTACGTATGGCATGCACTTCTGCGCGAATGTCGTGACGGGGCCGGAAGGCCGTGGCGAAGCCGTCCTGCTCCGCGCCGTGGAACCCGTCGAGGGGATCGACGTGATGCGAACGCGCCGGAATCGGCCGGACACCGAGCTCGCGAACGGTCCAGCGAAGCTCTGTCAGGCGTTCGACCTGGGGCGTGCCCAAAACGGACTGTCTCTGGTGGGACCGGAAATTCAGATCCTTCCCGGTCGAAGGATTCTGTCGAAGGATATTCTCAGAACACCGCGCATCGGCGTCACCGCGGGGCAAGAGAAACTGTGGAGGTTTGTGCTAGAAGAAAAGACACCACGGAGGCACAGAGGAAATGCAACAGAGAATGAGTGATTTGATGATGGGGTGAAGTTACGGGGCTGCGACTTGTCTGCTGTTGAGTTCCCGTGCGAGGTATTGGCCGGTGTATGATCTCGCGACTGCTGCGATCTGCTCCGGCGTTCCTTCCGCGACGATCTCCCCTCCTCCGTCTCCTCCGTCCGGTCCAAGGTCGATGACCCAATCCGCCGTCTTGATGACGTCGAGATTGTGTTCGATCACAACGACCGTGTTCCCCTTCTGCACGAGCTTGTCAAGGACCGAAAGCAGCATCCGAATATCTTCGAAGTGCAATCCCGTGGTCGGCTCATCCAGAATGTAGAGCGTTTTGCCGGTGCCGATCTTGGAAAGCTCGGTCGAGAGTTTCACGCGCTGTGCTTCTCCTCCCGACAACGTCGTCGCTTGCTGTCCCAGTCGAATGTACCCAAGGCCGACATCGGACAGGGTCTTCAGGTGACGCTGGATTCTCGGAAGCTCACTGAACAGCTCGATCGCTTCCTCGACCGGCATGTCAAGCACATCCGCGATCGACTTCCCCTTGTATCGGACCTCCAACGTCTCCCGGTTGTAGCGCTTGCCTCCACACACTTCACATTGCACATACACGTCGGGGAGAAAATTCATCTCGATCTTCCGAACGCCATCACCTTCGCAGCTTTCGCACCGTCCCCCTTTGACATTGAAGCTGAACCGACCCGCTTTGTACCCGCGAATCTGCGATTCGGGAAGCTGGGTGAAGAGGTCCCGAATGAGCGTGAAGACGCCGGTATACGTCGCAGGATTCGACCGCGGCGTTCTCCCGATGGGAGATTGGTCGATATCAATGACCTTGTCGATGTGCGTGAGTCCGTCCAGCCGGTCGTAGGGCAACGGGACGATCTTCGTTCTGTAGAACGTCTTCGAGAGGATCGGATACAGGGTCTCATTGATCAACGTCGACTTCCCCGAACCGCTCACGCCCGTAATGCAGACGAACGTGCCGAGCGGGATCCTGAGGTCGACATGTTTGAGATTGTTCCCGCGTGCGCCGGTGAGCATCAGCTGCTTTCCGCTTCCCGAACGTCTTTGCGGCGGCCACTCGATGACCCTCCGTCCCGCAAGATAGTCGGCGGTCAGCGAGGTGTCTCCCGCGCCATTCCGCCGCTTCCTGAGGATCTCCGACGGTGTGCCGGTCCGAACGACCCGTCCGCCATGCTCGCCGGCACCCGGACCAAGGTCTACAACGAAATCCGCGCTCTCGATCATTTCTTTGTCGTGTTCAACGACGATCACCGTATTCCCGATGTCGCGAAGCGCCTTGAGCGAATGGATGAGCTTGATGTTGTCCCGCTGGTGGAGTCCGATGGAGGGTTCGTCCAGAATATAGAGCACACCGACGAGCTGCGTTCCGATCTGCGTGGCCAAGCGAATTCGCTGCCCTTCGCCGCCCGAAAGGGTTCGAGCCGATCGGTCCAACGTCAGGTAGTCCAACCCGACATTAAGCAGGAATTCCAGACGCTGCGTGATCTCCTTGATGATCTGCCGTGCGATCGCTTCCCGGCGCGGCGGCAATGACAACGTGGAAAACAGCTTCATGCCGCCACGAATGTTTCTGCCGACGACGTCGTGGATATTCCATCGCTCGCCGGTCGCGCTGTCCTCGATCCGCACGAAGAGGCTTTCCTTACGCAAGCGACCGCCCCGACACTCGCTGCATTGCGACGTCGCCATGAACGATTCGACCCATTCCCGCACGTTGTTCGACGATGTGTCATCATACCATCGTTCGAGCATCTTCATGAGTCCCTCGTAGCGGTGTCGATAGGTTGTGACGCGCCCTGATTCGTGCGCGTACACCACATCGAGCTTCTCGCCCCGGGAACCGTACAACAGGACCTCACGCGCTTCCTGGGGAATATCGCGGATGGGCGTATCGAAATCGAAGCCGTACTTCTTCGCGACCGCGCGGACCTGGCTGAAGAACCACGTGCTCCTTGGCTTGCCGAGGGGTGCGATCCCTTCTTCGTTGATGGTCTTAGACTCGTCGGGGATGATGAGCTTCAGGTCGAAGCTCTTGAGTTCTCCGAGACCTTCGCAGTTCGTGCAATGCCCGGAGGGACTATTGAACGAGAAGGAATTCGGCGCGGGCTCGTCGTAGCTGATACCGCACTCATGGCAGGCGTACTTCTGGCTGTAGAGATGATCGTGTGTTCCGTCGAACACGCTTAACACCCCCTCGCCGTACCGAAGCGCGAGCTCGACCGAATCGGCCACGCGGCTCCGCAACTCTTTCTTCAGGACGATACGGTCAACGACGATCTCGATGGTGTGGACCTTGTATCGGTCCAGCTTCATCCCCTTGTCGATGGGACGGATCTCGCCGTCCACGCGAACGCGGACGAATCCTTCCTTTGAGAGCTTCTCGAACAGTTCTCGATAATGTCCCTTGCGTCCCTTCACAACCGGCGCAAGGATCTGCAGCTTCGCTCCCGCCGGCGATCCCATGATGGCATCGATGATCTGGTCGACCGTTTGGCGCTGGACCTTCCGCCCGCAGTTCGTGCAGAATTGCGTTCCGACGCGCGCAAACAACAAGCGCAAGTAGTCGTAGATCTCCGTCACCGTGCCGACCGTCGAGCGGGGATTGGTGCTGACGGTCTTCTGCTCGATCGAGATGGAGGGGCTGAGTCCCTCGATGTAATCGACGTCGGGCCGCTCCATGACGCCGAGGAACTGACGCGCATACGCGGACAGACTCTCAACATAGCGGCGCTGTCCTTCCGCGTAGATCGTATCAAAGGCCAGACTCGATTTCCCCGATCCCGACAGTCCGGTAATAACGGTCAACGAATCACGCGGGATATCGACGTCGATATTCCTGAGATTGTGCACCCGCGCGCCGCGGACGATAAGGGAAGTAGAAGACACAGGAGGAATGAGGGATTGATGATTAGGGACAGGGCCTCAAGCCGTTGAGCCCAGAGCCACGAGCAACGCATCGATGTTTGTGCTCCTGGACTCAACTACTCATTGGCTTTGGGCTCTCGGCTCACAGGCTCATTAATGCAATCTTGCTCGCTTGTTCAGATACTCTGTCAGTGCCCGATCATACGGAGTTGCGGTATCAAGCAGGACGTAATCGATGCCGTTGTCGAGACAGCGGCCACGGATCGTTCCGAGGAATTGCCGCATCGCTTCCGCGTACGCCCGCTGGAGATGCCATGGTTGCGTCATGACGCGCTCGCCGGATTCCAGATCCTCGAACACCGCGTCTGCACCGAACGCGAAGCTACGCTCCAGGGGATCGAGGACATGCATGACGATCACTTCGTTCCCCTTGTGGCGGAAATGCCGCAGAGCGGTCACCGTCCGTTCAGGATCATCGAACAGATCGCTGAGAACGATGATCAGCCCCTTCCGCGTAAGGCGTTCGGCAATGGCATGCAGCGCGGCGGCGGTCTGTGTGCCATTCCCGGGCTGCGCGTGTTCGAGCGCAAGCAAGATCTGACGAAGATAGGATCGTGTCGCGTGCGGGGGCAGCGATTGGCGGATCGTTTCGTCGTATAGCGTCAATCCGACAGCATCGCGTTGCTCGACCATCAAATACGCGAGGGCAGCTGCGATCGACGACGCGTAGGCAAACTTCGTGATGCGTCCCTCCGCGGCAAATGCCATCGACCGGCTCGCATCGAGGATCACCTGCGACTTGAGATTCGTCTCTTCCTCGAATTGCTTGATGAAGTACTTCTCGGTCTTGCCGAACGCTTTCCA
>JBFYQI010000561.1:0-4683 GCA_041302875.1 Ignavibacteria bacterium | reverse complement strand
CTGGATTTACTCGCCCCACAATCAGGGAAACACTGACTCGAGGCCCATGGCTCTTCAATCGCAAGCGCCCCCGCCGAGACCGCCGACGATCGGCGTTCCCGCACAAGAACTCCCACCCGTTATTCAAGATGGTCATCGTATCCTTCGAGAGACCGCCGCCCATTTGCCTCAGACAATTCAAGGTCTTGAGCGTCAAATGATGATCGGTGACGTCTTGTCGCGGATGGATGAAACATCCAAGACGAAGTTGCTCAACATGATCAACTTCTTCCTCAACCGGATGCTCTCTGTGAATGCGTCCGACATTGATATGGGGGGATTCGGTTCACAAGGATTTGTCTGGTTTCGCGTTTACGGGATCAAGAAGCCCGATCCCTCCTTGGGTCGGTATACTCCCGATGAAACCAATGTGCTCATTCAGAGTGCCATCGGTGAGCGCCAACGCTCGTTTTTGTATGAGAACCGCAACCTTGATTTCTCTCACATGATGATCATCCCGGAAACGGGCGATTTCCGCCGGTTCCGCGCCGATGCCTACTTTGACCTGGACCAGGTCGCGCTCAACATGCGCGCGATCAACAACAACATTCGTCCCTATAAGAACCTCGAGCTTCACCCCAATGTCACGCGGGCGCTCAGTCTGGCGCATACGAAGGACGGCTTGTGCCTGATCACCGGCATAACGGGCTCCGGAAAGAGCTCCACGCTTGATTCCATCATCGATGCTAACAATCACAGCGTCGATGCGCACGTGGTAGTGATCGCCTCCCCGGTCGAATATGTCCACAAATCCGACAAATGTATCATACGTCACCGCGAAGTCGGCCGGGATGTCTTATCATTCAAGGAAGGGGCGGTGCAGGCGCTGCGTCAGGATCCAGACATCATCATGCTGGGAGAGTTGCGCGACCCGGATACGATTCTCACGGCCCTGGAGATAACCGATTCCGGACACAAGGTGTTCTCGACTCTGCACACGGCATCGGCGGTCGAAAGCATCGATCGTATCATCGGTGAAACGCCTCCGATCGAGCAGGAACGCGTTCGGAATCGCTTGGCGGACACGTTGCGGTGCGTTATCTCGCAAAAACTGATTCCCAGTCTGGACGGGAAGCGTGTGCTCGCGAAAGAAGTCATGCTTGCAACGCCGTCGGTCCGTGCGGCGATCAAGAACAACAACACGGGTGAGATCTATCAGATGATCTCAGAAGGCTCGGATCAGGGGACAGTCACGATGGAGCAGGATCTCAAGCGCCTCTATTTACAAAAGAAGATCGCGCTTGAGACTGCCCTGAACTATGCAAACAACAAGAGACGATTGCAGCAGTTGCTGCAATTGCAGCCGGCCGATTGAACTGGAAACCGAACCGGCTCCCGTAGCCTACTTCATCGCACTGCAATAACAAAGGACAGAACGTCCCATGCCTATTCAGTCATCCGACGGAAAAACCGCGGTCGCGGTCTTTGTGGACGGATTGGAACTCAAGTTCGTCCGCATGTCGGCGAAGGGAAATGCGGTCACCCTGCGCGACTTCAAAACCGTCATGCTCGTGAAGAAACTGGAGGAGCGAGGTCCGGGCCTGGCCAAAGATGACAGCGGATTCTCCGATGTGGGAGCGATGGACACCTTTGCTGCCCAGGGCGCTGCCGTGGACGGCGGTGAGGAGGCGAATTCGAATGCCTCTGTCCTGCTCGGCGTTCTTGCAGAGGTGGGCTCACCACGGAAGTACACGTTCTCGTACGCCTTGACCGAGCCGGCGGTGACATACCAGGAGTTTGACAACGATTTCGGTCTCAAGGGGGACAAACTTCGCAAGCGCATCGTCCAGGAGTTGACGCAGACACGTGCCTCAGTCCCGCAGGCGGACGCGGTCAACTACATTCCGACGGCCGGCAGCGGGATTCTCTCCATCGTCCGCGAAGACGGCATGCACGTGTTCGACCTCCTGAGCGAGTTGCGCACCTTCCTCGGAGGACGAACACCTGACATCAAGATCATCCACAGCGCAGATCTGGCGCTCATGGAGGCCGTGCGCGAGGGGTATGAGCTTCAGGCCGACGAAGTGACGTTGTTGGTCTATGTCGGACACGACTACAGCCGCATCGTCTTCATGCAGGGAGAGGAGTATCTGCACTTCGCGCCGATCATCAGCGAAGGCTACGAATCACCCAACATCGAGAACACGCTCTACAGCCGCATCCTGCTGGAGCAGGACAACATCGCGTTGACCCGGATCGACCGCATTCTGCTCGCGGGGGAAGGGCACAAGATCAATCTCATCGATTCGATCGGACCGCAATTCTCCGCCGCGCAAGTGGAGTATGTGAAGGTGCCGACGCTCGACATCGGGCCGGAAGTGGGCGAGGCGGGTGAGGCGATCTCCGAGTACGCCATCCCCATCATGACGGCGTGGAAAGCGCTGCAGCCGAAGAAGAAGGGGACATACGCCATCAATCTGGTGCCGATGTTCATCGTTGAAGGGCAGAAGGCGTTCAAGCTGGCCTGGCATGGATGGATCGCGGCTCTGCTCATCATCGGCTCGATCGTGTTCTTCTATACATCCGTTCTCTCGCGGAACAACGAGATCTATCGTGCGCGCAATGAGCTTTCCCAAAAGCAGGCGAAGCTGGCCGAACTGGACGTGTACCGCATGCGCCGCGAGGAACTGACGGCCGACATCCTGCGCTACAGCAACGCCACGACGGTCTACGATTCCATCGCCCCGGGTGCCGACCGTTGGAGCCGCGTGCTGCACTATCTCGCGAACAGCGTCGAAGACCTGAACTCACTCTGGATCACGAATGTCCGGCCGGATCAGAATCCACAATTTATCCTGATCACCGGACGATGTCTGTACCGCGGACGCGTCGAGCGCATCGCGAGCCTGTTTGAGAAGGCGACGCTGCGCGAGGTGCGGACAGTCGAGGTGCGCAAGAAGGTCATCTACGAGTTCGACATCTCGATCGAGCAGGTTGATAAGTACGATGTCGCGGAACCTCCATTCACTACCGGCCGACGATAAGAGGAGGGCCAAGCCGTGTCCTTTAAGATTCGAAACAGCCTGATCCTCGGCGTGATCTTTCTCATCTTCACCGCCGTCGGATTGTTCTACTGGGCCTACTGGCAGCCGCGCACTCTCAACAAATTGACGAAGGAAATCGCGGCCGTCGATCTTCAGCTGGAAGACCTCCCGGGCCTTCAGGATGAGGTCCAACGATTGAACGCCCAGTTCCAGGATGTCCGCCGCCGCTACGATTCGCGCAGCAAGGAGATCCCGCAGTTCGACATTTCCTCGCAAACGTACGGCTACATGAGCCGCGGCATCGACGAAGCGGGCTTCATGAAGTTCGACATGAAATTCATCGGCACGGACGACAAGCCGAGTTGGGGCTACAATGTCTACAAGCTGGAAGCCGGCGAGGCCCAGTTCGACGTGTTGTTCAAGTTCGTCTACTTTCTCGAGAACGGCCGCCGGCTCTACAAGATCTCCACGCTGAAACTGGAGAACAAGGAGCAGGTGGATGCGGACACGAAGGAGACCAATCGGTGGGTGGCGTTTGAGATGGAGCTCCATGCCTACTTCGTCAAGGGGATCGAGGAGCTGTCCACGTCTCTGGCGGCAAAAGCGCTGGGGCTGATCCCGGCACCGTTCGATCCGTTCAAGCCGCTGATCACGCAGACCCTCGCCGCGGATGAACCGGAGGGAGAGATCAACATCGACAAGCTTGAGGTGAAGGCCGTCGTTCCGGGCAAGTGTTTCGTTCTCGCGCAGAACGAGTTGACGGTCTTGCATCTTGGGGATAAGGTGTGGCGTGGCTACGTTAGCCGCATCAATCCGGCGGAAAGCGCCGTGGAATTCACGCTCGACGAAGGGGGGGTCAGCCGCGTCGTGACCAAGAAAATCCAATTCGACCGAAGACTTCTTAAGAGGTGACCATGCAGATCCGTTCAATTCTGTCCATGATGTTGTGCCTGATGCTGGCGACAGCCATCGTGTCGGCACAGACCGAGCAGACGCTCAAACGGATGGCGAGAGGGAAGATGGATGTCAGCCCCGATGAACTCGTCTCCTTCAAGGCCGATGTTCAACTCCCGGACGCACTCTCCTCGCTTGCGGAACTCAGCAAGAAGCTCGACGGAAAGATCGTGATCGACCGGCTTGCGGACAAGGACAAGGCGAAGCAGATCGGCGTCAATATCGACGGCATGTACTGGAAGGATGCCCTCGAGTTGATCCTTCGCAACAACCAGCTCTGGTACAACGAGTACCCCGAGTACCGGGAGATCGTGACGCTTGCGGAGATCGGGAAGGCCGCGCAGACGGCCCCGACAGGAGCGCGCGATGCTGCTCGGCCAGCTGGAGCACCGGCGGCCACAGCGGCACAGCCGGAGGTGGTCGATTCGAGCGAGATCTATGCGAAACTCCGGGAGATCACCATTTCCAGCATCTTCTTCGAGGTGAATCAAACGAAGTTGTCGCAGGTCGGAGCGCGCTTCTCCATTTTCCGCGGACGAGACCTGAATCTCGGCATCGAGTTCGATGGAACGAAGAAGATCGAGACCCCCATTTTCGGGGCGTCGCTTAGCCCGACGAATCCGAAGTTGGCCGTGGATATCAACGCCGGTCTCAGCCTCATTGAGAGCAATCAATTGGGTGAGGTGATCGCCCGCCCGCAGGTCAC
>JBFYQI010000552.1:0-3887 GCA_041302875.1 Ignavibacteria bacterium | reverse complement strand
CATCGAATCGATCTACATCGTCGACGATGGTTTTTTCTTCGCGCTTGTCCAGATCGTAGAACATCAGCGGGCGTTTCTTGTCCGCCGAACCCGCGTTCGGAATGCGATGGTAGATGACCTTGCCGGAGACCGCGGCTAATCCGCCGATGTTTCCCGCCGCTGGCGGCAAGAGAACCGCACGGTCTTCAAGTCCAGCGAGCGTGATCGCGGTTTCCTTGGGCTTCTCTTCCTTCTTCTCCTTCGCCTTCTCCTTGTCCGCCGCCGCATCCTTCTTCACCTCCTCCTTCTTCACTGCCGTCGTATCATTCTTCGGCGCAAGCGGCGAGAGCGAATCCGGACTCAGCGTCGTCACGGCAATTGATGTGGTGTTGGGATAGATCCAAGAATTGTCCAGATCCGAATAGACTGGATTGAATGTCCGTCCCGTGAGGAAGTAGAGGTACTTTCCGTCGGGATCAAAGGTCGGATTTGCATCGGAGTAGTACCCGGAGGTGACCTGCGCGCTCTTTCCTTCCTTCGTGTCGAAGAGGAAGACAGCGGAACTTCGCCCCTCGACATCACGATGATACGCCAACCAGCGACTGTCCGGAGACCAGCTCGCGCTGAACCCGTCAAGATTCCCCTGATAGTAGTACCATTGCTTGTCCACGGTCGTCGTCTTATCGGTGTCGATATCGTACACCTGGATCGTCATCGCCTTGTCGATGAACGCGAGTTTCTTGCTGTTCGGCGACCAAGAGAGACGGTAGCGATACCCCGGACCGTACGCGGTGACCATTTTCTCCGAACCGGGCTTCGTGAGGTCGTTGAGCACCAGTTCATATTCGCCTGAGCGGTCGCTCCAGTACGCAGCGTAGCGTCCATTCGGCGACCAGGCTGGATAGCGCTCCGCACTTGAGGAGTTCCGTGAAAGATTGATCACCGGCCCATTCTCAGCCGGAACGGAGAAGATCTCCCCGCGTGCTTCGACGAGCACGCGCTTGCCATCGGGGGCGACAGAGATCTGTTGAATGCGCTTGCTGACGTTTTCCGTCCGCGGTAACAAGCTCATCTCGTCTGTGACGACCTTCACGGGGACTTCCTTCACTGCACCGGAGGCGATCGTCAGAAGATAGAGCCGTCCCCCCGCCTCAAAGACGATGTCCGAGGGACCGAGCGCGGGGAAGCGGATGTCGAACTCTTTGAACGTCGTTACTTGTTTCGTCTGCTTGGTCGTCAGGTCATACGACCAGATGTTTGAGCGCATGTCCGCACCACGGTCGGACAAGAAGTAAATGGTGTTGCCATGCCACATCGGGAACTCATCGTTTGCGGCGTTTGAGGCAACGATCTCTGATGTTCGTTTCTCCAAGTCGAACACGATGATATCTGCCGACCATCCTCCGCGATATCGCTTCCACGTACGGAACGCTTGCGTCACAGCGACATATGCGATCTTCTTACCGTCGGGTGAAAGCGATGCCAATTCGCCGTACGGAACCGGAAGTTGCTCCGGCATGCCACCGGTCGCCGGCACAGCATAGAACTGGTTGTACCGCTGTCGTCCGCTGTTCATTGCGGAAGCATACAAGAGACGATCCCCTGTGGGATACCAGTCGAGGATGCGGTCCATCATGCCGTGGTAGGTCACGCGCGTTGGCATCCCCCCCATGGTGGGGATGGTGTAGACTTCAGGATTGCCATCGTAGTTCGCCGTGAACGCGATCTGCGACCCGTTCGGAGAAAAGTGCGGAAAGAGCTCCTGACCGCGGGGAGAACTGAGACGGTGCGCGGTGCCTCCTTCCTTTGCGACGACCCAGAGGTCGCCCGCATAGGAGAACACGATCTGTGTTTGCGATACGTCGGGATATTGCAGCATCCGCGCGTCGATCTGCGCCGGAAGAAGGGAGGGAAGCAGTGAACACACGAGCAGGAGAACGGTGGAACGAAGCATAGGAATCTCCTTAGTGGAAGGAAGTCTGACGTGCGAATGTAACGGAGGCCTCCGTCAAATGCAATCAGGATGGTACGAATGGAGATGTTCTGTTCCCCGTAATATGATCTCGTCTCCAGGCGTTCCGGCGGGCTAAGGCAGAGCGAGTCCCGGACTGGGTCCCGGACTGGATCCGGGATCGGACCCGGGATTCTATTTCCATGCCACGCAAAGGCTCGCGCGGGGATGGTTGGCGTACACGATGTATACCTTTCCGGCATTGTCAACGCAGATCGCGCTCCCGCTCGAGGAAGTACGAATGCTCAGCGGAGTATTGACCAGCGATCCGGTTTTGTTCGTCGCGTAATGCAACGTCCAGTCAGAGGTGTTTAAGGTGGGATAGCTAATGTGGTACTGCCCGCCCCCGTCGACGGTGATCGCGGACCGTGCGAAGAATCCCTTGCCCGCCGTTGCGCTGAGTTCTGTCAATGCCCCGTTTGTCGCAAGCCACACCTTGTCCTCGTCCATATCATGATAGACCACATATTGCGTCCCCGATGGCGTAACCGCGATCGCCGGGTAGTTTGCATCTTCGCTGACATTCACTGTTCCAACGACAAGCCCCCCCTGCCAGTTCGAGGCGGCAACTCTTCGCACGACGTACAGTCCATAATTTCCCGTGAATGCGATCACCGGCGCATTACTGGCATCCAAGACCATACTCATGTCGGTCGTGAACGCAGGGAATTGGGCCGCGGTTTCCTGTGTCCAGCTTCCTGTCGTCTTCGACACATACCCGATCGAGGAATTCGCTCCCTCGAACGCCAAATGCACCTTTCCTGTCGCATCCACGCAGATCTCGTTTTCCGCATACGTAACGCTGGACGCAGGAGTGAAGACGTTCGATTTCGTCCACGATCCCGAAGCGTTTGTCGCATAACGAATTGTCTCCACATTCGCGTCCGACACATTGTTGTCCATGTTGTGGTATGAGAGGTGGGCATTGCCGCCTTGATCGACGGCGATGTCATTCATCTCTCCCACGATATTGACATTCGCCACGCTCGTTTCAATTGTTGTGACGACCCAGGCGCCGCTCCTATTTGTTGCGTACTTCAGCGAGGACGTTGTATAGTCATAGTAGCCTATGTGGAGCTTCCCTTGTGGATCAATCACCGCGTTAATCTCGCCGTTGATCGCCGCCGTGTATTGATCTCCGTTCTTCTCATCGATCACCTGCACAGTCCATCCATCAGGCGTCGTAGTGGTGCCGCCATTGGTAACGGGATTGCTCGACTGCTCTTCGGAACAGCTAACGAAGAAGTGGCACGCCACTGCAAAGATGATTCCCCGCACAGCCGCATTCGCGATACTCGTTGACATTTTCAATCCTCCGTGTTCCATTATCACATTCTCCGAAAAGCCGTGAATCCCCTGAACTTCCTCAGACAAATGCGCCGTACTCGTTGATCTTGACCATCCGTACGTCATGAGGCTATTTTAACGTATGCGTTCAAGACAGTCCGACGTTCGATCTTCCTTGGGGAATGCGGCATTCTTCGTCAACTGGACCGGACATGTGGCTCAGAAGGATACAGAATTTGGCAGGATGATTCAACCATGACGGACGACAACTTCGTCGAACTCGTCCGGGATTTCTTCCGGGGACCTATCCGGGGATTTACCCGGGACTTTTTCCGGGGACTTATCCGGGACTTTATCCGGGGATTTATCCGGGATAGATCTGCAACAATTGCCCCGTCATCTTGGGTTCGAATGAGATACCACGGTGCGCACCCGCCTCTCAGCGACAACCGAAAGACGAGCGCGCACTTCGGTCAACGATGTGTCATTCCGCTGCGGGAGGAAGCGGCGCAGGAACAGGATTCTGAATGGGGGGAAGAGACTTGAGGTATGCGAAGATGGCCTTGAGATCCTCGTCGGTCATCTGGCCAATGGTTTGCCAGGGCATCGG
>JBFYQI010000541.1:0-2677 GCA_041302875.1 Ignavibacteria bacterium | reverse complement strand
AACGCCCATGGCAGCCCCATCAACATCCCGCGCACTCCCCCTCGATGCCCTTCGTGGCCTCTCGATCTTTCTGATGATCCTCTCCAGCAGCATCCCGTTTCACGTTCTGCCGGATTGGATGTATCATGCACAGGTTCCACCCCCGGATCATCGGTTCAATCCTGCGCTTCCGGGCATCACATGGGTGGACCTCGTTTTTCCCTTCTTTCTATTTTCGATGGGCGCTGCGATCCCATTCGCCTTGAGCCGTCGCGTGCAAGCGGGAATGTCGAAATGGCGCATTTCGCGCGGACTGGCAGAGCGCGGATTACTCTTGGCGGCATTTGCCATCTACGACGAACACATCCGGCCATGGCGATTGCACGGCGGGTTTGAAGGAATTCCGGCGTGGATCGATCTCGTCGGGCTCATCGGATTCGCTCTCCTCATACCAATGTTTATGCAATTCCCGAAAACGTGGAGCAGGAACACCGGCATCGCTCTCCGTGTTCTAGGATGGGGAGGAGCTGTGGTGTTCATGGCGCTGATCCGGTATCCGGATGGAAGCGGATTCCTTCTCGGCCGGAGCGATATCATCATCCTCGTGCTGGCGAACATGGCCTTCTTCTCCGGGTTGATCTGGATGCTGACCCAGTCCAATCTGACATTGCGTCTGGCGATCCTTGGGGCATTGTTCGCGTTGCGCGTTTCCTCGGGAGCGGATGGATGGATTCACGACCTCTGGGCCTCGTCGCCGGTTCCTTGGCTCTTTCGGTTCGATTTTCTGAAGTATCTGTTCATCGTAATTCCCGGCACGATGATCGGTGACCTGTATCTGCAATTCACGCAGAAGCAGTCGGATCATCCACCATATTCATGGTCGGCCGGACGCTTCGCGGCCATCGCGGGATTGATGCTGGTGATCGTGGTGGTGGCTATCACAGGAATGAAGATGCGTGCGGTGCCGGAAACGACGATTGCGCTCTGCGCATTGTTGGGGCTCGGACTTTGGCTCCTCCGCTCCGCGAAGAGTCCATTCGAGCAGATCCTAAGCACGTTCTTCCAGTGGAGTGTGGTCCTGACGGTGATCGGATTATTGTTCGAGCCCTTCGAAGGAGGGATCAAAAAGGATCCTTCGACCCTGAGCTACTATTTCCTCACCGGAGGGCTGGCGATCGCCACGTTGATCGCATGCATGATCGCCATCGATCGATTCCGCTGGGAGCGACCGCTCCATCTGTTCGTCGCGAGCGGTCAGAATCCCTTGGTGGCGTACGCGGGCATCAACAACTTCGTCCGGCCTTTGCTCGGATTGACAGGACTCGGCTTGCTCCTGGACGCGGTGTTCCCGACGCCGTGGTTGGGTGTGATTAAGGGGATCATCGTGACGTCGCTCGTGAGCGCGACTGCGGTTGTTTTCACAAAGTTCAAGGTGTTTCTGAAGACATGAGCATCGATTCACAACGGACGAAGGTCGTCGTCGGAATGAGCGGAGGAGTTGATTCCTCCGTGACCGCTGCGTTGCTGCGCGATGCCGGGTATGATGTCATCGGAATCACGATGAAGACCTACGACTACGATGAGGTGGGTGGCAACATCGCCAACGAAGCCAGCTGCTGCGGGCTTGGTGCTGTCCAGGATGCGCGGCTTGCGGCGGCCCGCCTGGGCATCCCGCATTACGTCGTCGACTTCCGGGAACAGTTTGGTACGCATGTCATTCAGGATTTTGTGGATGAATATCTCCGGGGAAGGACACCGAATCCATGCGTCATCTGCAACCGGGAGATCAAGTGGGGTGAATTGCTCCGGAAGGCTGATGCGCTCGGAGCCGCATACATCGCGACGGGCCACTATGCGCGCGTCTGGAACGATGAGCAGACAGGACGGTTTGTGCTTGCGCGCGGCCGATATGAGGAGAAGGATCAGTCGTACGCCTTGTGGGGCATCGGACAAGAGGCGCTTGCGCGGACAATGTTCCCATTGGGGGAACTGACGAAGCCGGAAGTGCGTGCTCTTGCGGCGAAGTACAATCTTCGGAACGCAGAGAAGCAGGAGAGTTTCGAGATCTGTTTCGTCCCGGATAACCGCTATGATCGATTCCTTCGCGAACGAGTGCCCGACCTGGAATCGCGCGTGTCCGGCGGTCCGCTCCTTATGGGCGGCAAACGCGTTGGCTCACACCAAGGATACCCGTTCTACACGATAGGCCAGCGGAAGGGATTTGGGGCGTTCGGGAAGAAGATGTATGTCACGCGGATCGACGACGCGACGAACAGCGTGCACATCGGCACAGCAGAAGAGCTTCTCCAGAAGACGGTCGTCGCCAGTCGGGTGAACTGGGTGAGCATTTCGCCGCCGGCGGGTCCTCTCGAGGTTCAGGCGAAGGTTCGATACAAGGATGATGCATCAGACGCCACGGCAGAGCTTCTTCCGGACGGGAGGCTTCAGGTTATATTCAAAGAGCCGAAGCGTGCCGTAACGCCGGGCCAGTCGCTTGTGCTGTACGACGGTGCGTCCGTGCTCGGCGGCGGGATCATCGAGGGTTCTTTCTGATCGTTTTCAATGCTCGTTCGCGTGCGCCAGGCCCGGAAAGACACGGGCTTTTTCACTGTACAAAAGCCGATTTTGAGAAACATTTCGCAGGCTCATTCGTTTATTCCCAGACGTGCAAACGAACACGACTGATGTGGATCTCATC
>JBFYQI010000536.1:0-3810 GCA_041302875.1 Ignavibacteria bacterium | reverse complement strand
AACTGTGCCCTCAAAACGTATGATCCTGTTGATTGCAGCCTTGCTCCTGGTGGGACAGGATCTCAATGCTGGCGGCAAACTTGGCATCTATGGAATCCGCATGACGCCGTACGGAGCGGCGGCTCGGGATTACGCCCGTCCTGGCTGGGGAGGAGGCATTCACGCGGTCGTCCCCCTCGAGTCCATGGCGAATCTTGTCGCCTTCGACGGCGGGCTCGAAATTGTCAATCTGCTTTCCGCGACGAAATTCTTCCAGGATCGTCTTACGGGATTGCGGACGGAACAGCAGACCTCGCAGAACTACTTCAGGCTATTCGTCGGAGGGGAGATCGGCGGACACGGGAATGGCTTTATCCGGCCTCATGGGGGGATCCATCTCGCGCTGGTCCATTATCGGATCGACACGGATGTGGTGATCCCGGACGACTTCGATCGCGAGAATGAGATCCGGCAGAAACTGCAGGAAGAGGGACGGACCATCTTCGGGTACGACATGACCCTCGGCGTCGATCTGAATTTCAGCAATACCTGGACCATTGACGGCGGCGTTCGATACGTCAAGAGCTTCAGTCTGCCGCAACAACTGGGCGACGGTTCGGTCACCGTTCACCCGGACTATTTTCAGATCTTTCTCGGCGTGGGCATTTCGTTCAATGCGTTCCAAGGAGACTGAGGAATGACGCGGTCACTGTTCCTGCTGGTGTTTGTTCTGACCACAGAGATATCGGCACAGGCGATCAGCCGTCGCGACATCATGCGGTGGCAGGATGAGCGTGGGCCGGTCGATTCGCTTCTCGTGGCGCTCGAATCGCATAAGTCTGCAATTCGGAACCGGGCCGCCTCAGCGCTTGCGAATCTGCAGGACACCATAGCGGCTGTGGCACTCGGAGCCCGCTTGTCCGATGATGATCCTGGGGTGCGCCGTTCTGCGGCGTTCGCACTCGGTCTCACGCCAAGTCCGTACTCGGATGTGATGCTCTTTTCCCGCTGGACGGCGGAGAACGATCGTTCGGTGCGAATCGCGATGAGTGAAGCGTTGGGAAGAACGAGCACGCCTTCGGCGCTCGACGTGCTCGCGCAACTCCTTCCTTCGAAGAAGCGGGAAGACGCACGCGAGTTCTCCCTCGCATTCCTCCGCTTTTCGCTCCGAGGAATCCACACGCCCTTGGCGATCGCACACGCGTTCGATGATCTCGCGCTGGACGATGACGAGATTCGTTGGCGTTCCCTGTATGCACTGTGGCGTTCCAGTCCGAATGAATCCGTGGACAGCGGGATCATTGCTTCGGAGCGTCTGTTGTCGCATCTGGCGGCGAGCCGGTCTTCTGATGTGCGTATGCAACTGGCGACGCTCCTGGGAAGGTCGAGGTCCGATGTGAGCGCGCGGTTGCTTGAAAACATGCTGCGGCGTGAGTTGAGTGCGAAGCGAGCGGATTGGCGCGTCCAGGTTTCCGTGGTTCGAGCGGCAACTGGCCGTGCCGTGTCGACTCGACACTTCGTCGAGCATCTGCTGCGCTATCTCTCCGTGGAGAATTCTCACGTGCGGATCGCCCTCCTTCAATCCCTTGTCCAATCCGCGGTGCTCACAGCGAAGGACACGCAGGCGGTGCGCGTGATTCGTGAGAACTTTCGGCAGATGCTCCGCACCGGCACCACCGAGCCGATGCCCGTCCGGGCAGAAGCGTATGTGCTCCTTGGACGCCTCGGGCTGGCGGATGAATTCGGGACCGCACCGCTGCTCGAGGATCCGACCACCGATCCGTGGTTGCGATCCAGGCTGCTGGAGGCGTTCGCGCAGCTTCCGTTGAAACGGAATATGGTGCTCGTCATGCAGTACCTGAATCACGATACGAGCCGGATCGCCGCAGCAGCATGGGAAAGCCTGAAGCGCCTGTGCGTTCCACCGCTCGTCCGTTCCCTGTCGACGGATGAATCGTTCTGGCCCGCGTTTCCAGCCCGCATTGCGGAAGCGGCGCGTGCATCGCTCGAGCGGAGGGACATCGCGTTGACGGCGTCCGTTGCGGCCTTTCTGGGCGACTCGCTCGTTCATGCAACGCTCGCCTCGACGGCGCATGAGCCGATTCTTCGCTCAGCGATGGAGGAGGCGCTGGCGCGTTCGGAAAGCGCGGTCGATGTCGAGTCGATGCAGGCGCTGGTCGCCGCGCTCGGCATATGGCGTGACGCGTCGAGCATTCCTCTCTTGGAGAAGCTGCTGAAAGATCCCGACCGGACGGTGGTGGCGGAAGCCGTTCGTGCTCTTGAGTTGATCACAGGGCGGTCATACGCCGGCTCCATGCCCGCACGCGGGAAGCCTCAGCACAGGGACCACGACTGGACACTGCTGGCCGGATTATCGGACAAGACGCGCGTCACCGTCAAGACAACGAAAGGGGAATTCATCCTGCAGCTGCTTCCTGACGATGCACCGTTCACGGTGGTGAATTTCGTTCGGCTTGTGCGAAGGGGTTTCTACGATGGTCTTCTCTTCCATCGGGTGGTTCCCAACTTCGTGATTCAAGGAGGAGACCCGCGCGGAGACGGTTGGGGAGGACCCGGCTACACGATTCGTACGGAAGTATCGATGCGCGGATATGAACGCGGGAGTGTCGGGATCGCGAGCGCAGGAAAGGACACGGAGGGATGTCAGTTCTTCGTCACCCATAGCGCGACGCCGCATCTCGACGGGCGTTACACGATCTTTGCGCGCGTGGTGAAGGGGATGGATGTCGTCGATGCGATCCAGATCAATGATCGGATCCTGAGCATTCGACTGACGAAGTAGAGATCAACGTCCCGATTTCTTGTCTTGATAGTATGAACGATGTTCGGGGTCGTACGTCGACAATTGGTCGAACACGGCGGCATCGCCATAGTTGACGAATGCGTCCCCGATCTCCCGATATTTTGAATCGAAGAACTGCTTCACGAGAACGGACGTCGGATTCTGACGGCGTCGCTCATCATTGATCGTTTCGATCGCCTTCAGCATGTTGGCGAGCCCCCCCCGTTGGTCGGTCTGCAAAAGATCGATCCCATCAAAGTGGTAGCTGTTGAACGCGTTCCGAATCGCGTTGTACTTGACATCAGTCAGCTCTGTGGCAAGACCCATCCTGCTATAGCTGGCGGACGACAATTGCCATGCCGACGAGTAACTCCCGGTCGAACCCAACTGGCAGATATTGAGCGCTTTCTGGAACCACCGTGCCCCTGAAAGGGGAGTGTAGGTTTCGACGTCGAGGCCGATCATCACGTACGCATAGTAGTCGAGCAGGTCCGTCAAGGCATCGAACGCCAGGTCGTCCTGATACATGCGTTGGTTGGGGATGTACGTGAACTCACATTTCTCGTCCATGATGCGGACGATCGGCGAAACGCGCTCTGATTTGTCGTTACCAATGTACATCGGCCGCTGACTGGCGACGAAGAACTGTGTCAGGTATCGGCTTTCTCCGCTGACCGACTTGAAAAAGACATCCATCGTGCAAACGATCTTGTCCCCCATCATATCTTCGTCGGTGAATCGCGTGCTGTTCATGTACCGCTCGAGCTCGGACTCGAAATTGCGCAGATAGTCCCGCTGAGCGGTCGGAATGTTCTCAACGTTCACGGTGACGTCGCACTGGAGTTCCTGCGCGATGGCATCTCCCCCCAGCAATCCCCCCAGAAGCAGTAGTCCACACAAAACGATTCTCATCGGATCCTCACGGAGTTGGCATGAGCAATATAGCACTTTTCGGAGGTGGCGGCAATATCGCGCGGCTTCTGCTGGTCGCAGGACTCGTCGCGGTATGCGACGCCGCGAGGTCACAG
>JBFYQI010000529.1:0-2874 GCA_041302875.1 Ignavibacteria bacterium | reverse complement strand
GATCTCGCCTTCCTGGAATGAGTTCTTTGAAACCTTGAGCGATGCGCTGGGCATCTCTCCGCCATCCAAGGACCGGTCGATGCATCACAGGACTCGCGTGACGACTCCGTTGCGCTCGCTTGCTCGGTTTGCCATGCGCCATTTCGGACGCCCCTTGACATGGATATACCAGGAATCCATGCTCGCGCGCAGAATTCTGAAGTCCGGCGAGTCCTTGCTCAAGAATACACCGTCCGGCGACGAGTTCGCCATGCTTGGGCGGAGGGCACGAATCGACATCAGCAAGGCACGTGCATCGCTCGGATACGAACCTCGTTATTCGCTCAAGGCTGGATTGGCGATGAGTGCCCAATGGCTCAAGCATGAGATGGCACTTCGGTAACCCGAAACTCAAGGAAAGCAAGAGGCCGACGAAATGATCCCCATCCAATTACTCGCCTGGCTTTCAGCCGCATTCGTCCTTTCTGCAACCACAACTTTGCCCATCCGGGAAGGAACGTCCGCCCCCCCACCGGAAAAGAAGGTGGGGTATTGGGTGACCGCGTACTACGGCACCTGGTCGGAGGGAGGGGGGAACCCCATGTATCCGCACCAGATCAACTGGAAGGGCATCACGCATATCATCCACTTCGGCGCAAACTCCACGAAGACATACCCATACTTCACTCCTTTGACTGTACCCGATGACTCAGTCATGCTCGTGTGGGGAGGCCTCGGGCTGTGGAACAAGGACTTCCGCTACCGGATGATCGACAGTTTGCGAATTCATGGGGGCAAGGCCGGGGCACGTGTCCTTCTGTCCTGCGGCGGCATATATGGCGACGGTGCAGCCGCGATGTCCCACATCCTTTCAGATTCTTCCCGTGCACAGGTCTTCGTCAATGCTGTCAGCGGCTTTGCGAAGCGGCATAGATACCATGGAATCGAGATAGATTGGGAGCCGGTGTTCGGGACGGAACCGGAATCCCGAATCCGCCAGAAGATCAGTTTGTTGACACGGTTGTTCCGCCGAGAACTTGACACATGGAATCCCCGCGGCATTCTGGTGATCGCGACAGCCTATGGCGTCGAGGGCCGGTATGACCCGGCCTTGCAGCAAATGGTGGATCAGTACAACATCATGAACTACGACATGCATGCCACACCATCGTGGTCCGGCAAAGATCTCACGGGACTGAACGCTCCGCTCAGTTCCCCCAAGAAGGAACTCTCACACGAATTGTTTGACTCGCAGTACTCGCTGTTCGGAAGACCCCATGAGGCAAAAGGCACGACAGGAATCACAGCCATGATCTCACAGGGTATCGCTGCACAGAAGGTTGGATGCGGACTCCCCTTCTACGGTTTCGTCTATATCGGCAACGACGCTCCCGGCCAGCAGAGGAAGGGCCATCCCCAGTATATCAGCTATCGGCAAGCGTTGAAGACGCTAGAACACGGCGGGGTGCGACGGTGGGAAGAAGGCGCTCAGGTCCCTTGGATAGGCGGCATAGCCAACTCCGATATGGAATGGCCGCTCCCGAAAAAGGGTGAACGGTTCTACATTACGTATGATGATACGACCTCTCTTCGTCTCAAGATCGATTGGGCAAAGCAAATGAATGTCGGGGGATTCATGATCTTCGACTTGTGGAGAGGGTGGGATGCATCCGCGCCACCTGCGAAGCGGGAACCACTTCTTGACGCGGTCCGAAGAAGCCTCAGCGGCGGAGTGCGGCCAAACTAGCACTCACTTCAACAACATCATGCGGATTACGCGGGCTCCGGAACTGCAGGAGAGGCGCGCGAGATAGATGCCGGAAGGAAAGCGCGCAGCTTCGAATGTCACATGGTAAACGCGACCCGCTTCCGCCGGACCGTCAAAAAGCCGAGCGATCTCCTGGCCCGTTGAATTGAAGATCGTCAATCGAGTCGGACCGCCAATGGGAACCAGGAACTCCATACTCGTTGAGGGATTGAACGGGTTGGGATGGTTTTGCGCGAGGTGGAGGTCCCGTGGAAGAGTCGCCAGAACTTCCACCTCTTGAGAATACTGATAGCTCCCCCGCACATCCAATTGCTTCAAGCGATAGAGATACCGACCTTCCCTCTGCACGCGGTCGACGAATTCATACTCATGCTCACGGAATGACAATCCTTGACCGGTGATCGAGCCAACCATGCTCCAACCGGCGGGTTCTTCTGTCTCACCCGTCGCCAGACTCTTTCGTTCTATCTCGAAGCCAGCACAATCAACCTCGCTTGCCGTCCTCCAATGAAGCATGATGCGACTTCCCTGTGGCTGCACAGTGAAGCACGCGAGTTCTACGGGAAGTGGTGCTTCGTTGCCCGATAGAGGTGCATCCGCAATGATACCAGAGATCGATCCTCCGACGATCACGATACGTGCATTCTTCTCAAGGATGCAGCGCATCGTCCCATGCGCGTTGACCTCGAGATCCGCCGTGAGGAAATAATAGCAGGCCGTGGTCTCAATTGAATCAATCAAGCCCCCGAATGCGACGACACCTCCATCCCCCGGATCGAGAGGAATCAGGTTCCCTTGTTGGCGATCTGCCAACGGATCGAAGGTCGAATCATCAGACTGCCACAGTCTGAGGTTGGATACTCCCGTCCTCGTTCCATCGATTCGGATCGTCACGCTATCCAGGACCGCACCAGCGATATCCGCCGACAGTTCAAATCGGCCAAGCGCTTGGTTCGCCGAACCGGGTTCGGGATCCTGCATGAATGTGAGGCCATCTGTGAACTGAATGCTCGCCGTCCTCCCCTCTCCACGAATGACGAAGTCATACGGATTCTCATCTACGTCATCGTTCGCAATGGACACAACAGCCTGACGAATTCCCACCGCGCTTGGATTGAACGTCACGA
>JBFYQI010000517.1:0-4884 GCA_041302875.1 Ignavibacteria bacterium | reverse complement strand
GGAGCGGACAAAGGAGATCGGTATCCGCAAAGCCATCGGTGCTCCGCGCCGCAGCATCCTGATGCAGTTCCTCATGGAATCAGCGGCGCTCTGTCTCATGGGGGGGATGATCGGCATCATGATCGCTTTCCCGCTGAGCCTCATTATTGACACGATCCTGCCTACCGCTATGCCGGTCAGTGTGGTCGCGGTTGCGTTGCTCGTCTCCGTGTTCGTGGGCGTGGTGTCCGGATTTCTCCCAGCGTATCGGGCTTCCCGGCTTGATCCGGTCGATGCGCTTCGTTATGAGTAGCCGAGAAAGAGAGTCAGCACATGGAATTCAGTGAACTCCTCAAGATCTCCTTTACCGCGATCCGGGCGAACAAGCTCCGCTCGGTGTTGACGCTGCTGGGGATCGTGGTCGGCGTGTTCTCCATCATCGGGGTGATGACGGCTGTTCGCGTGCTGCAGAACAGTATCGAAGAGGGACTCAGTGCTCTCGGCTCGAACACCTTCCAGATCCAGAAATTCCCAGCCCTGTTCACGGGCGGTCATGCGCAATGGGAGAAGTATCGTCGTCGCAAGGACATCACGGTCGAACAGGGTGAGCTACTCGTCGAGCGGATGACCAAAGCGGAGTTCATCGGGCTCGAGGCCGCTCGCGGCGGGCGTACGTTGGAATTCGGTGCACGCAAGACGAATCCGAATGTGACGATCATGGGGGAGACCCCCCAGGGCATCCCCACGAACAACTGGAACATCGCCGAAGGACGTACGCTCACCGAGGACGATCAACGGCTCTCGCGTCCGGTCGCCGTCATTGCGCCCGATGTTGTGAAGAAGCTCTTCCCGATGGGGGGAGCACTCGGTTCGGAAATCCGAGTGGGTGGAGAACGGTATCAGGTGATCGGCATCTTCGAGCCGAAAGGCGCTTCGCTCGGGGGAAGCAGCGATAATTTCATCGCCATCCCGCTTTCAACATTCCTCGAGAACTACGGAAAGAACCGAAGCATCAACATCATGGTGAAAGCCAAGAGCGCCGAAGTGTTTGACGAGGCGATGGAGGAGGCGCGAAACATTTTGCGGCTCGCGCGCAAGGTGGAACCGGGAGCGGAGGACGACTTTGAGTTCTTCTCCAATGATTCGATGATCTCGACCTTCAATGAATTCACGCTCTACGTGAAGCTCGGTATCGGGTTCATTAGCTTCATTTCGCTGCTTGCAGCCGGCGTGGGGATCATGAACATCATGCTCGTCTCGGTGACCGAGCGCACGCGGGAGATCGGCATCCGGAAGGCGATGGGGGCGCGGAAGTCGAACATCCTTGGACAGTTCATCGCCGAAGCCATCACGTTGTGCCAGATCGGTGGCATCGTCGGGATCCTGCTTGGGATCCTTTCCGGCAATCTTGCGGCGCTTGCATTCGACATCCCGCCGGTGGTGCCCCTGGACTGGGCGTTCATCGGGTTCGCGCTCTGCGCGTTCATCGGCGTCGTCTTCGGTGTGTATCCGGCGTGGAAAGCGGCGAACCTGGACCCGATCGAGTCGTTGAGGTATGAGTGAGGCAGTTCGGAATTGGGAGTGTGGGGTTGGGAGTTTAGAATGCGGAGCTCTGAGTGCGGAACTCGGAAGAGGGGAGGCTGCACCGAGAAGGCCTCACCAGATTACAGAGTTTGATCAATACGGGGGGATAGATGCACAAGGGGGAACTGCATCAGCGGACGCGAGCGTTCGCACTTACAATTGTACTCTTCTTCAACCAACTTCCCAAGACGCCGGTTGCGCAAACACTCGGGAAGCAGCTTCTCCGTTCTGGCACATCTGTAGGTGCGAACTATCGCGCGGCTCTAAGGGCGCGCTCATCTGCTGAGTTCGTATCCAAACTCGGAATTGTAGAAGAAGAAGCTGATGAGGCGATCTACTGGCTTGAGCTGTTGAGGGATGCTGAAGTTATGCCGGCCGATAGTATCGCGGGGATATGCACCGAGGCGACGGAAATCCTCAAGATGACCGTCGCCTCTATCAAGACCGCCCGCGCACATCGTGTTCGCTAGTGGAGGGGAATCGCCTTTCAGCTCTGACCTCCCAATTCCGCTTTCCGCACCGCCAACTCCACCCTCCCAACTCCAAACTCCGCAATTCCCTACGCCTTCATCCTCTTTCCCTTTTCCTCCACAGTGAAGATCCACGCGACGAGTTTTCCCGGGTCGATGGTCTGGAAGTTGTCCCAATACGTCTTGGTTCGGAAGTGGCGCGATGAGGAGTCTTCGCGCGGGATCTGGCGGACCTCGTCCATGATGGCGTTCAGCCGGTCCTTCCACAGCTCGAAGTTCTTTACCCGAAGGTCGACCCAGCCGTCATGCGCCCACTTGTTGACGAAGGTCTCGTTGATCGGAAGCTCGTTCTCTCCACGATAGGGAGGGATCTTGATCTCTGGACCGCGGAGGAATGTTTGTCCGTCGGCCAGGAGGATGGGAATGCCGATGGAGATGATCCGTGATCGAACATCGGCGTTGTCGTGGATGAGATCCTCCGCGAGACGGGAGAGATCCTTCGCCGGGGTTTTGACGACCTTTTCCATGGAGCCAAGCGTCAGCTGAAGCAGGTAGGCTTCATACAGAAGCTTTGAAAGACGGGGTGGTCCGAGGATTTCGAACGCGACGCTCCGCGTCTTGTGCTCCTCTTCCAGCCGTTTCAGTTCGCGCACGGCGCTCTCAAAAACGAATCCCGCCCGATACGTCGGTGCCATCGCTGCGTTGTCGAGCGCGTTGATGATGTCGTGTCCCGTGTTTCCGCCTTTGATCTCGAAGATACATCCTTCGGCGATCTCTTCCGGGGTCACGTATTCCATCTGACCGGCGGTCGCGATCGCCTCAAACTCCGATCGAGAAAACGTGCCGTTCTCGCCCGTATCGATGAAAACCGACCGCAGGGGCTGATGGAGGGATGACCATGAGGGTTTGTCGGGTTTGAGGGCCAACGTGTTCTTCAGTTTCAATCCCTTTTCGGGGGGACAATCGTTCAGCTCGATGAGCTTCCCGCGCTTCTTGATGTCACCGTAGCCGATGCGTTTCCAGGCGATCGCAGCGGCGGGTTTGATCTCCTTAGTGATGGGGGAATCGGGTGTCCGTCCCATCAGGAAGAGCAGCATGGTCTGTGCTCCGGCGACGGACGATTTGCTGAGCAGAACCGAGCTTGGGCGCTCCTCGCTGTGCGTGTACGGGATGTTCAAACCCATGCCCCCCGTTCCGCTCGTGCCGATCTTGAGATAGATCCGCGTGCCGACTTCCCTCATCGAGCGGTACATGATCTGCACATGGCGGATGAGCTGCGGGACATACTGCGTAGCGAGCAGGCGCTCTGCTGCCTCAACGACGCTCGTTCCGTTCCCCGCATGCTTCTGACCCTTGATCGCCTTGCGCACTTCGCGGGAGACGTGGAACAGATCCTGATACGCGATGGCCGTCGCCGTGTTGATGCAGTCAATGACAATGTCCGGCTTGAACTTCTTCATCAACTGGAAGACCGATGTTCGCTCCAGAACGTCCTTCGAGAGTTCGTCCAGGAGATCGTCGATCAGCAAGCTGCGAAGCTTCGGATCATTCAGCACGACATCGCGCGGCGTGTCCTTCAACGTGTGACGCAGCATGATGTTCCCCCACCAGGGGACGAAGAAATTCCGTTTGGCACGCGGGAATTCCTTCTGGAGAAAGGCCACCGCCTCACGTGCTTCCGATTCCAGCAGGGAGGTCACGACAATACGCTTCGGCTTTTCTTCCATCAGCTTCCGGCAGACGGCGGAACCGACGAGGCCCCATCCACCGATGACGAGTACGGTCTTATTTCGGATATCCATGGGAGGTCACATGTGAGATGTTAAATGTGAGATGTTATATGATGGATGTGCCGCGGCAATCAATAATTACAAATCGAAGATCGTAAAATCCTACGTCTTCTCGACCACCACCGCCGTTCCGTACGCCAGCACTTAGGAGACGCCGGCGGCGATCTCGGTGGCGTCATAGCGGAACGCGATGATGGCATTCGCGCCCACTTCCTGCGCATGCTGGATCATCAATTCGTATGCATCGCGGCGGGTCTGCTCGCACAACTCGGTGTACAGGCTGATGTTCCCCCCGAATAGGATTTGGATGCCTGCGCCGATGTTCCCGATGAGCGACCGGGAACGGACGACGATACCGCGGACAACTCCGAGATTCCGGATCACGCGGTATCCGTACAGTTCGATGTTCGTGGTGACAAGGGAATGGTCCATGCGTTGATCCTCCTGCTCACACGTGTCAGCGGAGCATTCGTTGAACGACGGTGTGATAGTCCTGTACTTGCTGTTGGTAGATGTCCCCGGTTCCGGGCCCGCGAAACCCGACATGGAGTTCCCGTACGCGTCCGGAACGATCGGTGAACAGCGTGGTGGGATATGCCCCGAAATCATCGAGATATGCGTGCAGCTGTGGAGCAGTATACTTCTCGTTCGTGCTTCCGCAGAAAAGAACCATGAAGGTGATCCCGTAGCGATCCCTATACAGCGTAAGATTCTTTCGGCCGAGAGCCGGATCGTCGCTGATCTCGTAAGAAAGCGCGATGACCTCAAGGCCTTTCGATGCATGGGTGCGATAGAGATCCTGAAGCAGCGGCGCAGCATCCATACAGTTGTGGCACCATGTTCCCATGATGTCGATCAGGAGTGCCTTGCCTTTGAATCGCTCGTCTGTGCTACGGACGGTATCTCCGTTCAAGGCGATTCCTGCGAACGGAAACGGCTCCTTCGGACGCTTCACCCTCGTCTGCGGTCCCCCGAGGACGGCGGCGCTCCCCTTCGGCCTCGGCTCCAGCAGAAACGCCTGCGGTCGACCGCTTCGACCGTAGAGCAGGGCGCGCCAGGCA
>JBFYQI010000499.1:0-2905 GCA_041302875.1 Ignavibacteria bacterium | reverse complement strand
CTTATTGAGGAACATGATTCGCCTGTTGTCTCAGGTCAACCACGACCCGCGCAGTCTCGCCCTGCGCAACCGTGACCTGCCGCGTGATGTCGCCGAACGATGGGTGATGAAATCGGATGGTTCGTGAACCGGCCGGCACCATGAGCGGAGTGTGAAAGGGAGTCACATCACAATACTGTCCGTCGAGATACACATACGCCCACGGTGTGGCTTGAATGCTCATGTATCCGGCAACCTGGATGAAATCAGCCTCAACCGATATCGTCTCGTCTGACCGTACATCAACGACCCGCGTGATGGGAGCAAAGTTGTTGAATGTGAATGTCACCGAGTTCGATCCCGCGGCAACACGAACCGGGAATGCGAGCGGTGTATCACCGATCTCCCGTTGGTTCACGGATACGCGAGCCCAGGGTTTGGCCGAGATACGGAGCGCGCCGGAATCAGGTGTCGTGACCTCCGGTGTTTGTGCTCGCGTGTCGGCACTGGCAACTTCCAGTATCCTCGTTTGAGAGACTGACGCAGGAACTGTCGCACCAAGACGTGGCTCCTGCTCATCGCGTGCTCCGTCTTGAACCAGGGACGGCGTGAGTGAATCAGAGACGATCGCAGCAGGCTGCTCAGTGAGCGACGATTCAGGAGAGCGATTGCGGAAAAAGAGCGCGTAGGAGACAGCGACAAAAACAACCACAACGGCGGCCGCGATAACGGCAGCTCGCATATACGGATTCCGGGTTCGCACACGTGACGGCGGAAGCGGGATCCGCCTCTCGAGAACATCGAGCGCCTCTCCTGCAGAGGCAAATCGTCCATCTGGACTCGGAGCAAGGAGCCGCTCAAGTATGCGTTCGAACGATTCAGGGATCTCGGGGAGGATCTTCTTCAGATGCTCTGGTTTGAAGGCCGCGATTTTGCGAAGGCATTCCGCATAGGACTCTCCGTCGAAGATGCGCCGTCCGGTCAGAAGTTCAACGAGGGTGACGCCGAGCGAAAAGAGGTCGGTCCGCGCGTCAAGCGTCTCACCGCGCGCTTGCTCGGGGGACATGTATGCCGGAGTCCCAAGCACCGCTCCTTCCTGAGTGATGCTGTTCGCCGTGAGTACGGCAGCGAGGCCGAAATCGGTGATCTTGATGTTCCCCGATGATGTAATGAGGATGTTCCCTGGCTTGAGATCGCGGTGGATGATGCCACGCTCGTGGGCCGCGGAAAGACCGGCCAGGATCTCAACCGCCATGGCACGCACGCGTTCATGCGGTTGCGGACCTTCTTCGGCAAGCAGCTGCTTCAATGAACGTCCTTCAACGAACTCCATGACAATGGCGGGGGATCCATCGATCTCGGTTAGGTCGAACACCTGAACAACGTGAGGAGAACGAAGTTGCGCGCAGGCGCGTGCTTCACGCGTGAATCGTTCGGAGAATTCGGGATCGCTCGCGAGATGCCGGTGAAGCACCTTGAGCAAGACCGCGCGTCCGAGCGTCAGGTGATCGGCCCGGTAGACGGCGGTGGTCGCACTCTCGCTCAGCTTCTCGACGATGCAGAATGATCCGTTACTCATGCGACCATTCCTTCAACCGATACTGAAGCCAGCGCAGCGAGACGCCCAGACGCTCCGCCGTGCGCGTCCGATTTCCCCCCATCTCTTCCAATGTCGTCTCGATGATGTGGCGTTCGTAGTCGGCGAGCGTCATCCCGCGTTTGCCGTGTGACCAAACGGCGGGGACCGAAAGGTCGTCGACGGTAATGCTCTCGCCGGCGCAAAGGACGACAGCGCGCTCGATCGTGTTCTGCAGTTCACGGACGTTTCCATTCCAGTGTGAGCGGAGCAACGCTCCCATAGCATCCGGATGAATGCCGGTCAGCGCTCGCTTGTGTGCAACACACGCGCGCTCGAAGAAATGGTTCGCGAGGAGCGGGATGTCTTCGATCCGCTCGCGGAGCGGCGGAAGTTCGATACGCACAACATTAAGTCGGAAAAATAGATCCTCACGGAAGCGCCCCTCGGCAACAGCCCGCTGAAGGTCCGCATTCGTTGCCGTAAGAATGCGGGCACTGGTCGGTCGATTCACAATGTCGCCAACAGGACGGATCTGCTTTTCCTCGATCGCGCGAAGGAGCTTCACCTGGAGCGCCAACGGGATCTCCCCGATCTCATCGAGAAACAACGTCCCGCCGTCTGCAACCTCAAACAACCCCTTCTTGTCGCTGGTCGCTCCCGTGAACGACCCCTTCTTATGGCCGAAGAGCTCGCTCTCGACGAGCTGCTCCGGGATGGCCGAGCAATTGATGGCGACGAACGGCCTGGTCCCTCGAGAACCGCTCTGGTGGATGGCGCGGGCGACGAGTTCCTTCCCCGTTCCGCTTTCGCCGACGATGAGAACGGCGACGTCCACATCCCGCACGCGTTGAACGACACTGAGAATCGACGTCCACGCCTTGCTTTTGCCGACAATACCGGGGAAGAGGGTGGCGGGATCGGCTTCGTTGCGAAGGCGTTCGTTCTCGCTGCGAAGCGCGGTGAACTGACGTGCGTTCTCGATCGCGGTCGCCGCCAACCCGCCGAACACCTCGAGGAACTTCAGCGAGTCCTCGGTGAAACGTCTGCGTGTCTTCGCGCTATCGAGATAGACCGCGCCGATGATCCGGTCGCGCAGTTTCAGCGGAATGCACAGGATGGAGAGGATGTTCTGCTTGATGATGCTCGTCGATGCATCGAACCGTTCATCGGACGAGGCATCGAATGTCAGGACCGGATCACCCGTGCCAAGCACGCGACGCAATACCGACGATGACGCGGACAGCGCGTCACTGGCATGGTTCTCGGTGATGTTCCTCGCGAGCGCGACGCGATAGCCGTTGGGGTCGGCTTCCTCTGAAAGAACGATGAATCCGCGCTCTGCCGAGA
>JBFYQI010000497.1:0-2777 GCA_041302875.1 Ignavibacteria bacterium | reverse complement strand
CTCCCGTTTCGGACCGGTGAGGGTGTTGGCACAGCAGAACACCCTGTTCCCCCCGAATCGGTCGGAGTGGACGGAGATCATGATATCCCGATACGTTGCCTTGGTTGTGGTAATCTCTTTCATGTGATCTCCTTGGGACTGGACGGCAATGTCTCGCTTTCGACAAGCTGAAGCTTGTCCAACAAAAAAAGGCTTGATCGAACGACCAAGCCTCTTTTACTTTCCCCGTTTCCTCACTTCCTCGTTCCCCAGTTTTTGTAGCGGGGGCAGGACTTGAACCTGCAACCTTCGGGTTATGAGCCCGACGAGCTACCAATTGCTCCACCCCGCGATCGTTACCATACTGCTATATCAAACAACTGCTCTTGCCTTGAACCTGCAACCGGAGTTTATCCCGCTGTCCTGAGCTTGTCGAAGGACGGCGGGAGGTTATGAGCCCGATCCGCCTCCGTGCCAGAGTCACTCCGGCAGGCAGGCGAACCACTAATTGCTCCCCGCCTTCGCTACGCTACGGCGGGCAGGCACCCCGCGATGGTTTAGCATACAAATATAGCTGTTTTTTTTTGATGAGTCAAGGAGGAAATCTCAGTACCATCAAGAACCAAGAAACAAGAACGCAAGATCCAAACAAGAGCCAAGGACCAAGAACGCAAGAGACAAACAAGAATCAAGAACCATGCTTCAAGTGCCACTAGCTAAAAGCCAAAAGCCAACAACCGCACCAATGACCAGTCTCCGCGACGAGGTCGAACATATTTTCTCGCCCGATGGTCCGCTCGCGAGAATGACGGGATTCGAGCATCGTCCGCAACAAACGGCGATGGCGCTGGCGGTCGCGGATGCGCTGACGTTCCGCCGTCACCTTGCCGTCGAAGCTCCAACCGGCGTTGGCAAAAGTCTCGCGTATCTCATCCCCGCAATGCTCTTCGCGAAACACTCAAAGCAAAAGGCGATCATCGCGACTCATACGAAGAATCTGCAGGAACAACTCTGGAAAAAGGATGTGGAGATTGCGAAGGCAGTAATCAGTGGTCAGAAGCCAGTCGTCAGTAGTCAGTTGTCAGTAAAAAAGCCTGGAGCCGATGAGCCTAAAGCCCATGAGGAAGAGAACCGAGGTTTTGCAGACCGTGTGAAGGCGTTGGGAGATAAAGACAAGCTGAAGCTGATGAGTGGTGGTCAACAGGACAAGCTGAAGCTTGTCCCACAGTCGGCATTGCTCAAGGGACGACGAAATTATCTGTGCACAACCCGCCTGCGCAATGCCCGTCTGCAGCCGAAGCTCATCTTCGAGGGGGATCGCTCCGATATCCTCCAACGGATCGCCGACTGGGCTGAGGTCACGCCCGACGGCGATCTGGAGAACGCTCCCTTCCCCATTCCCCCTGATGTCGCTGCACGCATCTGCTCGGAGAGCGGCATCTGCAGCTCGAAGAACTGCGGTCCCGATTGTTTCTTCCAGCGTGCGAAGCGCATCGCGCGTGAGGCCGACATCATCATCGTCAACCACGCCCTCTTCTTCACGCTGATGGCGCTGCGTCCGACGCAGGAATACTTCCTCTTCCCCGACGACTTCGTCATCTTTGACGAAGCACATCTGCTCGAGCAATCCGCCAGCCTCGGCGTCGGCGGAAGCCTCTCGCGAAATCAGGTCCTCTATGCGGTGCATCGCCTCTTCAATCCCCGCAGCCGCAAGGGACTTCTGAGCCGGCAGCGAACGCCAGGACTCAAGAAGCAATGCGAAGACGCCGATGAAGCGGTCGATGCGTTCTTTGATGCGATCACCGACGTCTCCCGTCGGGCGGTTTCGAAGGGACAGTCCTGCTGGTGGCGAACTCCGCCGCCGGTCAGCGATACGGTGTCGCATCATCTGCATGGCCTCCAAAAGATCATCGCAGACCTTCTCGAGAAGAAGACGGTCCGCATTCCACAGGAAGAACTACAATCAGCCCGACGGCTCCTGAGCGAATCCGAAATGGCGTTCAGGAGGTTTCTCTCGCAGGACGACGAATCGCTTACCTATTGGGTGGACATCCCCCCGGGCAAAGGGACAAACACCATTCTGCAGATGGCTCCAACCAATGTCGCCGAGAGTGTCGGCCCCCTCCTCTTCCGCGACAATGTTCCGGTCATTCTCACCAGTGCCACACTGGGCGTCGGTGGTGATCTTTCCTATTTCAAGAACCGCGTCGGCGCGCATCATGCGGGTTCCCTCACCGTGGACTCGCCGTTCGATTTCCGCAAGCAGATGCGCATCGTTCTTGCGGGAGACATGCCTCAGCCCGATGATCCTCGCTACGAAGATGCGTTGCCCGAGTGGATCCTGCGCTCCATCAAGCGGACACATGGTCGTTCGCTTGTGCTCTTCACGAACGCCTCGCTCATGCGACGCATGGCGGACATCCTCCGGGAACCGCTCGAGGAACTCGGCATTCCTATGTTGGTGCAGCAATCGGGAGCATCACGCCATGGGCTTCTGGAGGAATTCAAAGCGGACGTGGATTCGGTCTTATTCGGATTGGACAGTTTCTGGATGGGAGTGGATGTTCCCGGAGAGGCGTTGCAGCATGTGATCATCACGCGTCTCCCGTTCGCCGTCCCCGATCATCCGCTCATCCAAGCCCGGATGCAGGAGCTGGAGCAACAGGGTGAACAGCCGTTCTTCAGTTATTCATTACCAGAGGCGGTGCTGAAGCTGCGGCAGGGCGTGGGACGATTGATCCGGAGAAGTGATGATACGGGGATCGTGACGATCCTCGACTCGCGGATCGTGCGGAAGA
>JBFYQI010000422.1:0-2548 GCA_041302875.1 Ignavibacteria bacterium | reverse complement strand
GCTTCCTCCGCATTCGTGCCGGCGAGACGGATGACGATCGGCACCTGGACATCCACCTTGCGAGCCGCCTCGACAACGCCCGTCGCGACGCGGTCACAGCGCACGATGCCACCGAAGATGTTGATGAGGATCGCCTTCACGCTCGGGTCTTTGAGGATGATCTTGAATCCCGCTTCAACCGTCTGCGCGTTGGCTCCGCCGCCGACATCGAGGAAGTTCGCCGGCATTCCGCCCGCAAGCTTGATGATATCCATGGTTCCCATCGCCAATCCCGCTCCGTTCACCATACAGCCGACATTGCCGTCGAGCTTGATGTAGTTGAGATTGGATGCGGACGCTTCCACCTCAAGCGGATCCTCTTCGTCGATGTCGCGAAGGGCCTCGAATTCCTTGTGACGATACAGCGCGTTGTCGTCGAAGTTGATCTTTGCATCGAGTGCGATGACATGACCTTCCTTCGTGATCACCAGCGGATTGATCTCCGCCAACGACGCGTCCGTCGCCTCGTACGCCTTGTAGAGCGCAAGCAGGAATTGCACGGCATTCTTGAATGCATCTCCGCTCAACCCAAGGCCGAAGCATAGCTTGCGCGCCTGAAACGCCTGAAGCCCGACGGATGGATCGACGGCCTCTTTCAGGATCTTCTCCGGCGATTCCTCCGCCACCTTCTCGATCTCGACGCCCCCTTCCGTGGAGACCATCACAACGTTCTGCGACCGCGCGCGGTCGAGCGTGATGCCGACGTACATTTCCTTTTCGATGTTCACACCCTGCTCGACCAAGAGCCGGCGGACGATCCGTCCCTCTGGACCGGTCTGATGTGTAACGAGCCTCATACCGAGGATCTGGCCGGCCAATTCGCGGACCTCTTCCAGGGACCGTGCGACCTTGACGCCGCCCCCTTTGCCGCGGCCGCCGGCATGGATCTGCGCCTTCACCACCCAAACGCCACCGCTGATCTTTTCTGCAACCTTGACCGCTTCGTCGATCGAGAATGCCACTCCACCGTTCGGAACGGCAACGCCGTACTTCCGAAGGATCTCTTTACCCTGGTATTCATGGATCTTCATCGCCTACTCCTTCTGGCATTGAGCTGTTGGCAGTTGGTTCTTCGCTTTCCCACGCTTCGAGCGTTCTCACCGCTTCGAGGAATTCAGGTATTGGAACGAGCACGAGCGCCGGACGCCCGAGATTGCTCCGGGAGATCGGCGAGTCGCCTCCTCCTCCCCACGCATAGCCAACAGACTGGAAGTTCTGAACCTGCACCTTGTAGCCTCCCGCCTCGAGGACCGCGCGGCGCAATTCCGACTCTTCGACCTCTGTCGAGGAGAAGATGACTGCCCAATCCTGCTGAACGGGGACACCTTGATGATCGTGACAAAACACGCGTTGCTCGACAACGACCGCACATTCGGTGCAGAGAAGCGCGTGGCAGATGATACAGACGCCGACGCTCTTTCGATCGGGGTGATTGTCGCAAGCGACTTCATCGGCCCGCTCGAACATGATGCCGCAATGCGGGCAGAAATCGCTGTCCGGAGTGACATCTCCCTCACAGTGGCTGCATTGTAGGTACGCGCTCATGTCTGCACCCGGAATCGATCCTGCTGGCTCGTGACGAAGTCAATCCTCAAGCGATTGCTTCACGTGTCCAAAAGGCAACTTAGGAATGATTTGTCATTTTTCCAATCATCCCCCGCTAATGAGATGGATGATCTCGACAACATCACCTTCCTTGACGGTAACGACATCATACTGATCGCGCATTACGAGCACACCATTCACTTTCACGACCAGAAATTTGAAGGAGAATTTCTTCAATGCGCGAAGCTCATTGACCGTTAACAGCGCCTTCTCCGTGAGGATATCCTCTTCCACATGATTCAATGTCAGTTTCATCCCTTCTCCATTCCCTCCAAGAGAATTTCCATGGCAATATTGGCCATCATATTCGAAACCACACCGACCCGGGGAGCAAGCGGCGGATGTTCCTCGTCTGCCTCGGAAACGCCGTCTCCGACGATGAAGAGCTTCCCTGTTTGCGTAACTTGAATACGATCGTTCCTTCCCCATCCCGCCATCCCGACGCCTGAAACGAGCGGGAGATCGGGCAATCGACCAAGCACGGTTTCGATGATCATTTCCTTCATCAGGGCCTGATCGAACGCCTCGATGAGCACATCGCATGACCGATACAACGTGACGATCTTCTCCGGATCAAGCTTGACGATATGCGCTTCGACCGCAGTCGCAGGAGAGATCCGTGCGATGGTCGATCGCAGCGATGTCGCTTTTGGCGCACCGATCTGATCGATGAAAAAGTACTGTCGATTGAGATTGGATAATTCGACCGAATCGAAATCAGCAAGGATGAGTTTGCCGGTCCCTACGCGTGCGAGAGCAACTGCGGCATTGGACCCCAATCCGCCGCAGCCGGCGATGCCCACCACTTTCTTCGAAAGAATGTGATGTATCTCGTGGAATTGCATGATTCACAGAACTCGATAAAAAGATCTCAGAATGACCTCACTTGAAGATACTCAGCATC
>JBFYQI010000410.1:0-9101 GCA_041302875.1 Ignavibacteria bacterium | reverse complement strand
ACTGGAGCCAGATGGTCCAAACGAAGTCGATCGTCGATGACGAAGCCAAGCGGAGAGACACGTTCATCAAGGTCGCCGCGATCGTCTGGGTTGCGAACATCGTCGACATGTTCTTGTTCACAGACGAAAAGCCACTCCGGACGTTCGGTTCCGCCGGATCGAGTCAGACGACATTTGCGCTCACACCCGCGCCGCTGAACGGATTCAACGCGAGCTTGACCGTGCATGTTTAGAACTGGGACACCCGATTCCCCCTTTTTTTGATAAAAAAATAACCTATTCGGAAAAAGACATGCAAAAGGTACTTTGGGGTTGCCTTCTTACCGTAATCTTGTATCTTAGTCTCAGCGGATGCACGGACCCAGCTAGCATCCCTGAAGTTCCTCAGCACTACACGTACGTCCCGACCGTTGACCAACTCCAGGGTGCAACCTCTCGGACGAGAAGCGGGAAGCGCCAAGTTGTCCTCACGTGGCAATTCGATACCACCAACACTAATATTCGTTCGTGGGATATCCGGCGCACCATCACGGACACGACGGAAGCGGAGTTTCGCATTGAGGGAAGCGTCCTCAAGCCTGCATTCGGCTACCCGGCATTCGTCGATTCCAGTGATGACCTCCAGTTCCTCGACATTACCAGTCCAGACAGCGTGGATGTCTATTACCGCATCATTCCGAACGGCAACCTTCGCAGCTACGTCGGGAAGCGCTCGGAAACGCTTCACATCCTGTTGTACAAGAACAACTAACCAACTGCAAGCCGTATTTCACTCACTATCGCAGGAGAACCAGTCATGATGTCATTGCGACGGATCTTCCTTGTGATGCTTGCGCTCGGCGTGGGGTCATCGTTGACCTTCGCCCAGCTCACGGCATCCAAGAGTTCGATCGCCTTCGGCAGCGTCACGGTGTTCACCCCGAAAGCTGACAGCTTCTATGTCAAGAACACGGGTGGCACCGATGTCACTGTCACGGCGGTCAGCAATGCTGAGGGAGTCTATTTGGTCGCCCCGTTTTCCGGCAGTTTAACGCCGACGATCGTGGCGAATGATAGCTTCTGGTATCGCGTGACCTTCACACCTAATGCTGTGGGGGCCGCTCCGGCCGACACCATTCAAGTCACCACCGCGGCCGAAACACTGAAGGTCGTCTTGGGCGGCACCGGCTTGAATGACGTCCGGCTGCACAATCCCCGGACGGGTGGCCAGTACACGACCTCATTCGCGTTCGTGACCTCCCTCGCCGGTCAACAGCGGTTGGACAGCATCACGATCAGGAACCTGAACACGACGAACAGCATCGACGTCACATCGATGACGTTCGCGGGTCCTGAGTTCACCGTGCTGACGCCCCTCCCCGTGACGATCAACGCAGCCGATACGGCGATGTTCTACCTCGCATATACGGGGCAGGAAATCGGAACTGATGCCGACGTGCTCACGATCGTCCATACAGGTGCGGCAACGGGTAGCTCTCCTATGACGCTGCCGGTCACAGCTCGCTCAGTGGCCAATGTTGGATTGTATCCGGTGCGTACCGCGACGCCGTACACGTACAGCGATGCCACTGTTCCTCTCTTGCCGCTGGATACCCTCGTGTTGAATTCGACGAGTTCCGTGCGCTATGGACAGCTGGCAGTACCCATCACTCCTCTCATCGCGGTCGATAGCGCCAAGCAAGGGCGCATCGTTGTCCGCAACGTGGGCGCGGGTCCCATTCACCTTGACAGTGTCGCTGTTGGCGGACCCCATTTTGAACTCCGCCCCACAGACCAGCTCCCTGCTGAAGGGATCGATATCCAGGCAGGATCAGCGTACGACCGGTATTTCATTTTCTATTTCAGAGCAAAGGTTCAGAACACTGCTGGAATCCTGGATACGTTCTATCTGTATCACAAGGACACTGTGCAGTTCAGCAATCCGTTGAAGGCTCTGATTCGAGCCGGCAGTGAGAACCGGATCTACGTCACCGACGCGACGACCGGAACGTCGGTCGCATTCGGCGCTGTTCCGCTCGGCACACCCAAAGACGCGATGATCCGCATTCAGAACTACCAGGACATCCCCTTGGTGGTTGACAGTGTTGTCCGAGAAACGAACATCGGTCAGGTGCAGATCCTGCAGAACTTCCTGACCTCGATCCCCGCTGGAGCGATCGATACGATGAAGCTCCGCTGGCTGACAACTGATACGACCTCTGGAACGTTTGTCGATGCGGTGCTCATCTACTCGCCGGCATTCACGGCGCCGCGGCGCTTCGCCATATCGGGTTCAACGGCGCGGACGATCGCATTCAGCCCGACGAGTCCGTTCAGCTTCGGAGCCGTGCAGTTGGATATACCCAAAGACACGGTGATCCGCATCTACAACCGGACGGAGACGAACTATACGATCAGTAGCATTGATCTCTCAGGCGGCGCCAGCTCGTATTACACCATCTTCTCCAACACGCTGACGCAGCCGTTCAATGCCGGCGATTCGATCCTCATTCAACTCCGGTTCACTCCGACCGTTTTGGGGCCGGCTCCAGACACGATCATCATTGCGCACGACATCCCAACGCAGATCCTGTCCACGAATCCGTACCGGTTCGCGATCAACGGAACGGGACCGATCGGAACCATCGATCCAACCAATTACTACACCGTTGACAACGTTCAGGGCACGGAGGGCGTCCCCATCCGCAGCACGGATTCGACCTATTGGGAAACCGGTCCATTCTGGGAGAACGCTGGCGGCTCATTCGGTGTCGGCCACCGTCGATCACCGAACCTCTCGGGTTCCCCCAATGGTTCGTCCACGCGCTACACGTTCACGTTGGACACGACCGGTCCATACATGATCTACCAGTACTGCCTGAACAGCCCGAACATCGGACAACAGCAGTTCTTCCAGGTTGAGAAGGGTGGATTCGGAGGAATTTGGGATTCCACGCGATACAACTTGCAGGAACATGTCACGGGGAACACCAGTATTGCGAATGTGTACGGCGGTACGTGGCTCCCCATGGGGATGTACTACTTCTTCGGACTCGGCAAAGGCGCCGCGGTGGTACGCATCGGCTCTGACGCGTTGTCAGGATCATTCCTGCGCGTTGATGCTTCCCGCTTGCTCCGCTCGCAATTGCCGGCGGACATCGAATTCGGGCGACGCGACATCAACTTCTCGTCGACTCGCGTCCCAGAGGAATTCCCCGCAACAACCCTGGGTGATGAGTCCTTGAAATTGGGCAAGCCGTACCGATTCTACAATCTGGGCAGCGACACACTTGAGATATCGAATATCGAGTTCTACGTCGCTGGCGGCTCAGCTCGTCCGGTGCCTTGGTTCACGGTGAAGAACGTCACCTATCCGATCCTCGTGCCTCCCATGACGGCGGATGGACAGGGGCGTGAACAGGGCGGTTACGTTGACCTCGATATCGTATTCGCTCCCTTCCAAGAGGGCGCCGCGCGCGATTCCATGGTCGTGTATTCGAACGACCCAGTGGAACCGAAGGCATCCATCATTCTGATTGGCGACGCATTCAATGTGAACTTCATCATGAATGCGAGCATAGGCAATACCGAACCGCACTGGCGTGCGCCAGGTCCGCCTGATGTCGCGACCTCGGCACTGTACTATGAGGGTGAGAGTGATTGGCTTAGCTCTACTGCATCCAATTTCCCATACCCAATCCCAGGCGGGAATGCGCGCAGCCGCGTCAGTTTAGCTGCCGCCTCCACGGCGTTCTATCGATTTGAACTCCCCGAGGTCTATGGCGGTCGAATCAACGCTGCGGGTCAATACATCCTTGAACACAGCGGCCCCATCACCGCAAATGGAGCAACTGCAGCCCGCGTGTACGTCCGGAATGATCTCGGACAGCAGATCGTTCCCGAGGACTCTTCCATCAACTTCAACCAGAACAAGACTGCACCGACAGTCTGGTTGCAGGTTGGCGGAGCGACAAAGACCTTCGCATTATACCCGGGTGCGGCAACCACGATCGAATTCCGCAAGAATGCGGGTGAAGGTGCCGGATACAATCGCACAGACCTCTTGCGCATGCGCAAGGTTCCGACTGGTGCACTCATCGGCGTGAACGTCAACACGCAATTGGGCGAGTTCGTTAACTTCGGCGAGGTCAACTTCCGTGATCCGGCTGGTCCGCTCGGAACGGCAAATCAGAAGACGGTCCTTGTCCGCAGCTTGGGCGAATCGCAGTTGGAGATCCAGTCCATGCGATTCCGTCAGCCGAACTCGCGGTTCAGCTTCGTCGGCGTCCCCCCGACACCGATCTACCTCCGCGCGATCGTCGGTGAGATCAACCTCACTGTTGCGTTCCAACCGGATAGCATTGGTCCCTCGTATCTCGACACACTCGAGATCGTCACGAACTCGACCCGCGATTCTATCCTCGCCATTCCGTTGAGCGGCGTTGGTATCGGTGGAGTGTTTGTGCTTGACGACAATGACGTGACTGCTTCCTACGGTCAGCCGACCTTTGCTGGCTTGTATGTTGGCGGGTGGGATGTTTCGAATATGAATCACTGGCAGCTCCAGACCTTCAGTGGCAAGGCGGACAGCGCTTCCGCCGGGCTGAGCCGCCGGATGCTTCCCATCTACTATCCGGCATCGAACGGAACCGCCTACTTCGACTGGTATCCGAATCTCCCAACGGAGCAGGACCAGACGACCATGTATGCGGAAGTCCGTGTTGCACTTCCGTTGAGTATGACCAAGGCAAGCCCGGCCGCCCGTTACCAGGTCTGGACGACGGGGAATGTGAAGGCTCTCGATACGGTCATTTCGCAGAACGGCCGCGCGTTGTCCGCAGATGGAACCTATCCCTACGTCACACTCGGCAACTTCGAGTTCGTCCGTGGCGGTCGGGATGTCGCGGGCAGCAACCAGGCCGTGTTCGGTTATGTTCGCCTCGTGAACGACACGGCTGCGGTCAGCCAGGTCTATGCGGGTCAGCCGACGAATCTCGCACGGCGCGACACATTTGCATTGGTCGCGGACGCTGTGATCATTCGTGAATTGGCACCGCGGATCACGGTTGGCGTGGAAGCGGAAGACAACTCCATTCCGTATGAGTTCGCGCTCGAGCAGAACTACCCGAACCCCTTCAACCCGACGACCACGATCCGCTTCAGCCTTGCTGAGCAGACGAGCGTCGAGCTGAAGATCTATGATCTCCTGGGCCGGGAAGTTCGGACGCTCGCACGCGGCGAGGTCATGAAGGCAGGTGCGTACCGGGTCGTCTGGGACGGCCGGAACAGCATCAATCAGCAGGTCGCTACCGGTGTGTATTTCTACCGCATCAACGCCGGCGGCTTCGTGCAGGCCAAGAAGATGCTGATGCTGAAGTAAGCACAGCCTCTCCGGTTCAAGAACAGAAGCGCCCTGCGATGCTGCGGGGCGCTTTTTTTGTTGGACACCCTTCAGGTGTCCTCTCGGCGGTCCTTCCCTCTCAAGACAAGCTAAAGCTTGTCCAACATTGCAGGCTCGTCCAACCCGGTGCGTTCGTTGGACAACCTTCAGGTTGTCCTCTCGGCGGTCCTTCCCTCTCAAGACAAGCTAAAGCTTGTCCAACATTGCTTGCTTTATTCGCTTGCGTGATCGGCAACTGCGTGATACCTTGTTTGCCTTCTCGGGGGGATTCCATGATCGATTCACTCTCATACTTCAGCCGCAGACACCTGCCCCATTATTACCCAGACCATGCTGCGTATTTCGTAACTTTTCGATTGGCGAACTCGCTACCTCATCATCTTCAATCCGCAGCCATCCGACCAACGCATGCACGGTTTGAAGAAGACGAAGACTTCGCGCGAATTGACAACTATCTTGACTCGCAGGCGTATATCCCTTCCTGGCTCTCACAACAGCCGGTCGCCAAGGTTGTTTGGGATACGATACTAAAATGCGATGTAGTTCACTTCGATCTTGCAGCCTTGACAATCATGTCCAATCATGTTCATCTTGTGTTTGGCCGCGGTAATCATGGGCTGTATGAGCCTTCGCAGGCCGTCTCCCTCTCGGGAATTCCGATGGATCAGCTTCTACAGAACATCAAGGGAAGTTCTGCTTATCATGCGAATCGCAAACTCGGACGGAAGGGACAGTTCTGGCAGCATGAGAGTTATGACCACGTCATCCGAAGCGGTGAAGAGATGTTGCGTATCCTTCAATATGTCATTCATAATCCCGTTAAGGCGGGTCTGGCCGAGCACTGGCGAGATTGGAGATGGACCTATCTGAAGGAGCAGTTTGCAGGGATTGTGTAGCGGGCTTCGTTGAACAACCTTCGGGTTGTTTCCTCGGCGGTGGTTTCCTTTCGGGACAAGCTGAAGCTTGTCCAACACTGCTGGCTTCTCTAACCCGGTGAGTTTGTTGGACAACCTTTAGGTTGTCTCCTCGGCGGTGGTTTCCTTTCGGGACAAGCTGAAGCTTGTCCAACGGATGACTTCGGCGTATATTGGGGAAGAATCATAATGGAGCATCTGTCATGCGCACCCTTCTTATCTCTCTCGCGTTTGCGCTCTCTGCGAGCGCCCTCTCCTGCCTCCCGGAAAAGACCGAAACCCCCACGAAGGGGACGATTTTTCTGACCATTCCGGAATCCATGGAACCTGCGATGCGCGTTCAGGCGGAAGAGTTCCTGAAGATCTATGCCGTCAATGGGGCACATGTCGATATCCAAATAGGTTCAACTGAACTGGCGGCTACGCGGTTCGTGTTGGATACTGCACGCCTTGCGTTCTTAACACGTCGATTGACTCCGGCAGAGCACGATCTGGTTCAGAAGACAGCCGGGCAGCTCATCGAATTGGCCGTCGCGTACGATGCCATCGTCGCCGTCGTCCACTACAAGAACAAAACAGAGCAGGCGACACTGGATGATCTGCGGAATATCCTGACGGGGAGGACGACACGGTGGGAACAGCTCTCGACCGGCGGGCCGATGCGCGGAGCCATCACGACAATTTTTCAGGATTCGTCGGATGTCTCGGAATACCTGCGCGCACGGCTGAGCCTGTCCACACTGAAGCCCAAGACAGCCATTCGAACGTCGTCGAGCCTGCAAACACTCCAACGAGTGATGGACTCTCCTGGCTAGATGGGGTTTGTGGGATTGGATTGGCTTGATTCAGCGAAGGTGCCAGCCAAAGCGCTGGAACTCGCACAGACCGAGGCGGATGTCGATACGGCGTTTCAGCCCCCCGTCGAACGCATCGGCAAGTTCTACCCGCCGCATCCAGCACACATTCACCGGAATTTCTATCCGTTCAAACGGGGTATCTACATGTACTCGAAGTCGGTCCGCGGAGACATCGCGACCGGCTTCGGAACCTGGGTGGCAAACAAGGAAGGACAGAAGCTGTTCCTTGCTCGAGGCATTGTGCCGGGAACGCAGCCCATACGGTTAAGATAAGTCAGAAGTCAAAACTCAAAAGTCAAAAGGGTTGGCTTAGAAATCTCCCCCTAAGGAGAAGTAATAGATCGGCTTTGAGAATCCTCCTCCCCAGCGAAACTGCCAGGCAATATCCATGCGGAGCGGGAAGCCGAAGAAGATGAGTCTCGTTCCAAGCCCGGTGCTCATCAGAAGGTCCTTCGTGACCGTGGAGCCGTCCGGGTCGATGCCGAACGCCTTCCATTTCCCCGCATCCGTCCACGCCGTGCCCGCATCGAAGAACGCCGTTCCGAGAATGTTCTGGAATCCAATCGGAAGGCCCAGGATCAGATACCGGACAAGCGGGAAGCGGAATTCCATGTTCACCGCCGCAAAGTGCGTTCCATTCTGGCTGTTGTAATTATATCCGCGCAGGGGGAACACCGGCGTCAGGAAAACGAAGTCTTCGGCGTTCTCGATCGGAATGTCACCCCGCTCGAAGATCCGGTTGATCCATCCCTCCGTCCCTCCGATAAAGAAACGCTGCGCATTGTCGCCGATGCTCGCTCCCGCTGTCAGGCGGTACGCGAACAGGAAGTCCTTCGCAACCTTGAGGTACTGCCGGTAGTCGCCGATCGCCGAGAGCATTTCCAATCCGTTCGAACCCATCTTCGGTGTGCCATACAGCGTGCCGTAGAAGCGCGAACCATTATTCGGTGCAAACCATCCTCCCTGCCAGATCGAGTTGTCCCGGACATAGGTCAATGACGGGAGGAGGAATGAGCGGTCCTGCGCCGCATTCGTCGGATTGTCGAGATCTTCCCGCGTCAGGTTGAGCCAGCTCACCGACAGATCCAGACGGTTGAAGCGGTCGATAGGATAGGAGGCGATGGCCCCCGCACCCCAGATGCGGAAGCGATATAACGTGTCGCCAATGAACAGGAACCGCGCACTGTGAAATCCGTTGAAGCCCCAGTCGATCCTCCCCGGAAGATAGAAATAGGACAAGGCGTAGTCGCTGTTCTTCAGGTCCAATAATAGATTCGTCTGGAAGATGATCTGATGGTCGCCGAGCATGTCGCTGAAGGCCATCAAGGTCGTTCCTTCGAGACCGAAGAACGTGTTGTAGCTCGCCGTTCCATAGACCAGGTCGGGCGTAAAGTTGAGCTTATACTTCCGCGGAACGTAGTTCCCGTCCGCGTCTCGCGTGTTCACGAGCTCGACCTGCGCAATGGGAGGGACCGCGTCGTTGGTATCCCGCATCGCTTCGGGCGAGAAGACGTAGCCCGTATAATCCCCGCGTCTGGTGGAGCGGTCATGAGATTCCGCGATCGTCGTGTCGGCCACGATGATGATGTCCGACTGAACAACCGTCGACTCGGCCGATGCCGCCGTGTAGATCTCCCGAGGCTTCTCGGCCACCGGAAGCGACAACAGTCGCTTGACGTACTCGGTTGGTTCCAATTCCGTCACGCTCAGCCGCCGCTCGAACGGACGCAGCAGAAGGAAGATGTCGAACCCCGCCTCGTTGAGAGAGGCAAACGCGACCTTCGATCCATCCCGCGATGTGGACAATTGATACACCCCGCTGATGGAATTCGTGATCGGAATGATCGTGCCGCTCTCCAGCGTCAACACGTACATATTGTTGATGCCGTTCCGGTCGGAGATGAATAAGACCTGTTGTCCGTCGGGCGAAGGGACCGGCGAGGACTCATC
>JBFYQI010000400.1:0-5893 GCA_041302875.1 Ignavibacteria bacterium | reverse complement strand
CGGAGATCGCCCTGAAGAACAAGAAGGCGATCACACCGACCATTGAAGCCATCTCGCGCGCCATGCGCGACACCGACCAGTATCTTCCGTAGCCCAGCCAGGAGGCCGTCTCATGAGGACCCTTTTCTTCCATACCAGTCTGGCGTTGTTCGTGATCTTCTCCGTTGCCGCAGCCGGAACGACGGGCAAGCTTGCCGGACGAATCATCGACCGCCAGACCGGCGAACCCGTTATCGGCGCTTCCGTTGTGATCGCATCCACTACGATGGGAGCCAGCACGGACATCGACGGATACTATCACATCATCAACGTCCCGCCGGGAACGTACGACGTCACCATCAGTTGCGTCGGGTACGCGCGCGTCTCACACCGCGCAACGATCCGCGTGGACCTCACGACGACGCTCGACATCGCGCTTGTACCGCAGGCGGTCGAAATGGGGGATGTGGTCGTTCAGGCCGAACGCATGGTGATTCAGCGCGATCAGAGTTCGACGATGCAACGAACCAATGCCGACGAACTCGCGGTCTTGCCGGTCAACACCATCTCCGGCGTTTTACAGCTGCAGACGGGCGTGGTGAATACTGGAGCCCTGCACATCCGCGGCGGACGCGCCGGCGAGGTCGGATACTATCTGGACGGCTATCGCGTGGAGGATCCGTTGTTCAACGGATCGGTCGTGGAGATCAACAACCAGGCCATCCAGGAAATGGAGCTGCTTTCGGGAACGTTCAATGCCGAGTACGGCAACGCCCTGTCGGGGATCGTCAATATCGTCACCAAGGAAAACATATCGCGGCTCCGCGCCAATCTCAGCTACAAGCGGACCAATATCGGCCTCGAGGATGCCAGCGATAATCTGAACGAGCGCTACTTCGAAGGAACCGTCAGCGGACCGCTCTGGGCCGGCAGCCCGATCGGATTCCTGGTATCCGGCAAGAAGGTTGACGCGGAGAGCTACTATTTCTCCGGACTGACGGACACGACGGGCGGAACGCGGCGGTCGGTGGAATTCTCGAAGGACAAGCCGTACGGATTCAACGACCTGCTGACACTCGTCGGAAAGGTGACCTGGTCGCCGTTCGGCTCTGCGAAGATCACGCTCCTCGACAATTACTCCAAGCGCAAATCGCGGAGCTACAACCACGTCATGCGCTTCATTCCGGACAGCACGTATCTCACGACGTCTGAAAGCAACCTCGTGGGGCTGAATTTCCGTCATGCGGTGACCGCGGACCTCTTCTACGAGATCCGATTATCCGCGTATCAATACAGCTATCTCCGTTCTGTCGATGGACGTTCGCCGACAGAGTACACGCGCGCGCTTTTCACGACGTTCACAAACTCCCTCTTCTATCAAAACATGTCGCAGTCGGTGTATGAGGACCAAACAACAAAATCGTATGCGATGAAAGCCGACATGACCTGGCAGATGGACCGCATCAATCTGGTGAAGGCCGGCCTCGAGCTGAAGTCGAACGATCTCGACTATTTCTACAACAGCAATCCGGTCAATCCGACAGACCAGATCGTGAATGTGTACCGGAAGAAGCCGCTCGAGGGATCCGGATATATTCAGGACAAGATCGAATTCGAGACGATCGTGCTGAACCTTGGGCTCCGGTATGATTTCTTTGACGCTGCGACGACCTACCCGCAGGACCCGATCAATCCCAACGATCCGCAGCGGGCTCCCTTCGAAACCAAGATCCAATCAACGTTGAGTCCGCGTCTCGGCATCGCATACCCGGTTCGGGACAACATGGTATTCCATTTCACCTACGGCCAGTTCTTCCAGCGGCCCGAGTACCAGGTGCTTTACAACAATCTGGAACGCGCGTTTGCCAATCGCGGCACGACGCTGTTCGGATCACCGGCGTTGAAGCCGGAAAAGACTTCCAGCTACGAATTGGGGGTCATGACGACGATCGGCGCTCATAGTTCGGTGCAAACGACATTCTTCAGCAAGAAGATCGAGAACCTGACCGGCGTCGCCTGGAACTACACGCCGCTCGCGTATGCCTACTACGTCAACGAGGACTTCGCCTCGGTCAAGGGCTTCGAGGTTTCTACGAAAACCCGGCTCGAAGATATCTCGTTCGCCGTGAACTATACGTACTCGATCGCGAAAGGAAGTTCATCGAGCCAGCAAGAGCGCTACACGAACGTGTATAACATCGTCGGCGTGCAATCGCTGCGCTTCCTGCCGCTTGACTTCGATCAGCGTCATACGGGGAATGCGCAGATCTCCGTCGATTTCGGGAAGAATGAAGGACCCTTTGGTGTTCTCAGCACGGTGTTCGAGAACAGCACCGCCACACTTCTCGCCCGCTACGGCAGCGGACTTCCCTACACCTTCAATCCGGCACGCGCGATCTATGTCGCCGAGCAGAACAATTCCCGGCTCCCGGCCATCTTCACCGTAGACCTGTTCGCGCGGAAAGCATTCTTCCTGGGGCCCGTCGAACTCGGCCTCTTCTTCGACGTCCGCAATCTGATGGATCGAAAGAACATTGTCTCCGTGTATTCGGCGACCGGTCTGCCTGATCGCTCCGGAGACGAGTCGACGAGGGCCACACCGGATTATCAGCAAGACCCGACGAACTATTCCGCACCGCGGACCATCTACATCGGTGTCGACGTTGCATTTTAGGATCGCACGAATCGCGTTCTGAATTCAAGGAGATCGAGAGACATGAAACACTTACTGACCCTACTCACCCTGGCGGCACTTTTCGTCCCTTCCGTGGCGCAGGTTCGATCTGATGCGCGGGAAGAGCAGGCGGACCGACCCGCACTGCAGAAACCCGCCGCCGTGATCGACCGGGCGATGAACGTCATCAATATCAACCAACTCGGGCAAGTGGTCACGAACATGGGACAGTGGCATCCGTACACCGGCGTTCAGCCGCGGGGCCGCTGGCCGATCAACACGAATCACGATCAGATCTACAAGATGTCGCTCGCGATCGGCATTCCCACGACCGGCCTCAATGGCGCCAATGTCGCGAACGCCCGCGGCAATGGAACGAAGGAGTGGGATCCCCTTCCCGGCTATCACAACCGGACGTACGGAAAGCTGGCGATCAGCACAGACAAGAACAGCTGGCCGTTGGACGATCAGAACCAACCGTACTGGCCGGTCCGGACCCACGATGGAAAGGACAGCATCGTCTCGCAACAGGACACCTACTGCGTCTATCGGGACAACACGAACGCCCAACCCAACAAGCTCGCCATCAAAGTGACGCAGACGAGCTACGCCTGGAGCACATCGAAAGACCAGGACTACATCATCTGGAAACTGGAGATCGAGAACGACACGACGGTGGCGAAGGACAGTCTGTACTTCGGCATCTACTATGACTTTGACAGCGGCGGCATCACCAATGAATTCACCGACGACTACTATGTGTGGGATCCGGCAAGCCAGTTCACGTACGTCATCGACGCGCTGGGAACGACCGGATGGGAACCGGGTTCGATTCCCTGGGCGCTCGGACTGGCATTCCTCGAGACCCCCAAGGTCGATGCGACCGGCCGCCTGGACCCGAACGGAACCTCGATGGGAATCACCGATTGGCATTGGTCCGGCGTCTACACCTCCGCGTGGGGGGACAACGTCGCCGACGACACGATCTTCTTCGACTGGATGAGCAGTGCAGAAAAGCTCCGCACGAATCCTAACCGGCCGACGTTGTTCCATGGTCCCGACCGTCGAATTGACGACTGGCGATTGCAGGATACGCTCACGGGATCTCAACCGGACGGCGACGGTGTGGACGGCGTCATTGCCAGCGGACCGTATCACATGGAACCGCATGAGAAGATGACCATTATCTTTGCCGAGGTGGCAGGACCCGGAACCGGTCCCGGAACACCTGACGTTTCCCGGTTGTATACATCAATGGCCCGGGCGCGAGCCGTGTATCAGAACGGGCTTAAGGTGCTTCCGCCGCCCAAGCCGATGATCGCATACACTGCACTCGACAACACGGTCCGCCTCACCTGGAGCAACGAGAAGGAACTCGAGAGCATTGATCCCGGAACCGGAAAGTCGAGCGTGAAGGAATACCGCATCTACAAGACGACGGATCCGAATCGGAATGTCTGGGGCGCGCCGTACGCGACGATCCCCCGCGACACGACGAAGACGACGCTTGATCCGTTGGCCTATCAGTGGCAGGACACCGCAGAGACAAAGAACTTCTTCTACTACTCGTATGGCGTGACCGTCCTCGACGTCGACAGCCTGGAGTCGGGCATCGCACAGCTTCCGGCAACGCAGTCGAACTTCGAGAACGTGGTGGAAGCGCGCCCCGTCAACGCATCGCGAACAAGCCTCAACGACATCAAGGTCGTTCCCAATCCGTACATCATCTCGGCGACATGGGAGCGCAAGCGGCTTGGCGATCCTCAACTCGGCGAGCCGATCCGGGATCTTGCCTTCACCAACCTGCCGGGGCGCTGCGTCATCAGCATCTTCACACTCGACGGGAATCTGGTGAAGACGATCGACCATACCAACGACACCGGCACGGAATTCTGGGACCTCCGGACATTTTCCAATCAGCTCATCGCGACCGGCGTGTACTTCTATCATGTCAAGTCGGATATCGGCGAACGCGTGGGCAAATTCGCCGTCGTGCGCTAAGCCTGACAAGGAGCTGACCATGAATACGACCCGTCTGCGAATCTTCTTTCTCATGATGTTGAGCGTCATGGCTTTCACCCTGGCGCTTGGCCAAGGTTTCAGCAACGTGGGATCCGCCAGCGCGAATTTCCTGAAGATCCCCGTCGAGCCGGTCGGTGCCTCGCTCGCCGGCTCCATCGTCGCCACAAGCCGCGGTGTCGATGGCATGTATTGGAATCCCGGAGCGCTCGCGTTCACGGAGGGAACGGAGGTGCTCGTTTCCCGGGTGAACTGGATCCTCGACACGCGGCTGTCCCATCTTGGCATCGCACACCAGATCGGCGACGGTGCGCTCGGCATCAGCGTGACCGCATTGACGATGGAAGAGATGGAGATCACCACGGAGACACAGCCGAACGGAACGTCGGCCTTTTTCAACGCGGGGAGCTATGCCTTCGGCCTCTCCTACGGCGTGAAGATCATCGATCGTTTCAGCTTCGGAGGAACCGCGAAGTACGTCTACGAATACATCTGGGAGACACATGGTTCCACGTTCGCATTCGACTTCGGCTCGGTGTATGTCACCGATTTTCACAATCTCCGCATCGGAATGCGGCTCGTGAACTTCGGGGGGAACATGACCTTCCGCGGAACGCCGATCGACGAAAAGCCGTCGGTGATCGCACAATCCGGGATCTCGTATTCCTACGATCCCCGGCTTGACCGCATCGCTCCGGAGTATCCGCTGCCGCAGCTGTTCAACGTCGGCATTTCGATGGATGTTCTCGCCGATGAAGGCCATGTGTTGACGATGTCGTCGGCCGTGACCGATGCGAACGACAACGTCGCGCAACTCGGATTCGGCGTGGAGTATTGCTGGAACGACATGATCTCCGTGCGAGCCGGTTACAAGTCCGGGTATGACGACCAGGACCTCAGCGCGGGATTGGGATTCCGGACAGAGATCGAAGGGATCCGGACGCAGTTGGACCTTGCGTACGCGGCGTTCGACCGTCTTGGGGAGACAACATTCCTCGCACTGCGGATCAGAATCTGATTTGCGTTGATTTGAACATTGGTGGAGATTCAGAGATGAACATCAAAGGATCGTTGATCGGCTTGCTTGTCGTCCTTGGTTTTGCGTTCCCTGACGTGCAGGCACAAGGCTCGATCATGCTGGTCGGCGGCGGCAGTGAAAACTACAACGATTGGTCGGACAACCCCTATCGCTGGCTCGTGACGCATGCCCCGAACCGAAAG
>JBFYQI010000388.1:0-5331 GCA_041302875.1 Ignavibacteria bacterium | reverse complement strand
TCTCCTTCAGGCTACCACGACTATCCGGTCATTGCAGCGGATGATTCCGGCGGCGCCCACATCGCCTGGCTCTTCTTGCGTTCGGATGGGGCGTACAACGGCTATATCCAGAGGATCACTTCTTCGGGCGTGAAGCGATTCACGACGAACGGGGTTGCGTTCAGGGTCCAAGCTGCAACTCAAGGGCGACCATTGCTCGAGAATATGGGAGGTGGTGAGGCGCTGGTCGCGTGGTATGACGAGAGGGCGAGCACCAGGCAGGTCTTCGTTCAGCGGTTCACCTGGAATGGCACGGCGAAGTTTGCCGCGGGAGGGAAGGCCGTGACAGACGGCCTCATGGATGCATACTATCTGGTGATGTCGAAGGATGGTGTTGGCGGAGTATTCATCGCCTACATGTACGGCAACGTCCTTCGGGCGATCGGCGTCAAGGGAGACGGTCTTGTGCGATGGGACAGCAGTGCGGGGGTTGTTCTTTGCTCTGCCGCGAATGAACGATCTTTTGGCAGCATCCTCAACGTCGAGCCGGGACGTGCCGTCGTAGCTTGGTCGGACAAGCGAGCCTCGACCATGACCGACTACAATGCGGATCTCTACGCACAGACGATCGACACGCTTGGCCATTCGGACTGGACCACGGACGGCATTTCATTTACGACCGCCGCGAGAGATCAATTTGTGCCTGTTCTTGTTCCCACGGGCAGTCATGCCGTCATTGCTGCCTGGATGGACGATCGGACCGGGAACGCCTCGGGAGCGAAATTCAATATCTACGCGCAGCGGATCGATTCTCAAGGCGGACTCACCGGGGTCGTGGGGGAGGGAAGCGTTCCGGCGCAGTGCTCTCTCATACAGAACTTTCCGAATCCGTTCAATCCCACGACAGTGGTCAGTTATCAGGTGTCAGTAGTCAGTGTGGTGAGTCTGCGCGTGTACGACCTGCTCGGCCGGGAAGTGGCGACGCTGGTGAACGAGGAGAGGATGCCGGGAACGTACAGCGTGAAATGGAATGCCGATGGAATGGCGAGTGGTATCTATTTCTATCAGCTCCGCGCGGGTGGAGCGGTGATCACGCGGAAGATGGTGCTGATGCGGTGAGGGGGTGAGTCGGCGAGCACAGAGCCGGAAGCAGAAGTCAGGAAGCAGAAGTCAGGAGGCAGAAGTCAGGAGGCAGAAGGAAAGGGGCTGGCGAAGAAGCGTTGGAGGGGGAAGATCCAAGAACACAAGAACGCAAGAACGCAAGACGACAAACGAGTTCCAAGCCCACAAGAACGCAAGATGCCAAACAAGGTCCAAGGACCAGGATGGAAAGGACCAATTGCTGCGGTGTCAGCGATCGACCCCCTTCAACACGTTGTCGATCTTCGCCAGAAGATCCCGAAGCTCGTACGGTTTCGCGATGACATCCGCTGCACCGAGAAGTTTCGCCTCCTTGGTGTAACGGGGTTCCGTCCGTCCTGATAAGATCAACATCGGTATCCCGGCGGCAAGCGGATCGTCCATCATTCGCTGCAGCAATTCCAGCCCAGTCATCCCGGGCGAGATGATATCCGAGATGACGAGGTCGGGGCGATTCTCGCAGATCCACTTGAATCCTTCCCGCTTGTCCTCACAATGATGCGTGCGATATCCCGCCTCCTCGAGTTCCGTGCAGAGCGTGATACGAAGCGATTCCTCGTCGTCGAGGACCAGGATGATCTTGCGCTGATGTTGAGCCATGGCTGCATTCTCCAGAAACACGAAGCTTAGACGGTCATCCGCGCTTCAGTTCTCGTGATCCGTGTCGGCCGCCGAACGATGCCCCGGGAATATCACCTCCGTTCCGCGTGCGGCGAAGGGACTCAACGAACAGAGGAGCACGAAGACGCAGACTCGCACCTCGTCATCGAGCGGCGCGTCGAATGGATTGTATGTTCCCGTTGTCCAGAGCAATGTGATCGCTCCCCAGAGATGATGTTCGTTATACGCACCCAGGATATCTCCATCAGGTGTCTCGAACCGCATGTAATGTTCCTGCAGGAAGACCAGACGGATATCCTCCAGTCGCGACCCCCATCGAGGAATGCCGACCTCAGGAGGCGCGTGAAGCACCTTCCCCTTGATCCCGCTGATCTCTTCCAACAACGATCGCGCAAATCTCGCGAAGGAGATCTGCTCGTCCGTGATGGCCTGGGACTCTAACAGAAGGTGCAATGAACCTGCTGTTGTGGTGCCATCCGCCGGAACGAGAAGTGCCTGCGTCTCCTCAAGCGGCAGGACGCGGACGCAGAGCAATTCTCCCAAGGTGATGACCAGCGGACCCACCGGGGAAAGCGAGCACAGGGTTCCATGATCGAGACCATGTTCGTCGAGCGCACGCCTGAAGTCCAGCACCTCCCCGGCCCCCATTCCGCTGAATGTCGTTGCTCGCAATAACCGGAAGATCGTAAGGACGCGGCGATGATCGACCACAACGTCCCCGATCCATGGCGTCGCCTCCGGGAGGACCGAGATCCTCGAGACCGAACGGATGAGTGTCTGCGCGAGCAAGCGGAGGGATTCCCGCCAGGGGGCGTGCTGGATATTTCGTTGATCGAACAGGGAGGGCTGGGAGGAGGCATCAGGATAGAGCGGCGGGTGGTAATCCTCGCGGAAGATCCGTTCGATGACGCTGAAGAGATCCTGGAGATGATACGGCTTTGAAACGAAGTCCACAGCGCCGAGCTTCTTCGACTCGATCGCCACGGCCAGGCTTGAATATCCCGTGACGAAGAGAAAGGGAACCTTTGCAGTGAACGGATTTGCCTTCAGATAGCGAAGCAGTTCGAACCCATCCAATCCGGGGGCCTTGATGTCCGAGATGATCAGATCGGGACGATTCGCGAGCACCCACTCATAGCCTTTCACGTTGTCACCCAGGGCGAACGCCGTATAGCCGATTTCCTCCAATTCCGCGGCGAGGACGACGCGCAAGACTTCTTCGTAGTCGAGAACGAGGATCGTATAGGGTTTCGGGATGCCCATCATTCTGTCCGGAGTTGATGCAATGTCGGGAATGGAGGGGAGAAAACAGAATCATTTTGTGAGTCAAATGAGGCGATGCCTGCCCGCCGTTTCTGTGGCGGGTTTGTCCCGCACACCAGCTGCAGATCTCCGGATGACAATGAATTGTCATCTCAAACAAAACGCAGCCCCGGAATCGCGGGCCAACCCTCCAAAGGAGGGATATGTGCATCCTCCTGTTGTCCGTCCTACCACTGACTACTGACCACTGATTCCTGCTCTCCGTTTGCCTATCTTTCAGATTCGCAGCACAACGGGGAAGCTAAAAATAATAACATCACGATTGCATAATATCATTATAAGTGTTATTATGCATCCGGATGGTTATTATGAACACACCGATGATCGATAAATTCGAAGGATACTGCCGCGACGTTCTGGGACTCCAGGTCCAAACCAGACGATGGGAGCAGGGGGGGACCCTCCCGCTGTTTCTCCGCGAGGCATTCGAGTTCTCTGAAGCGACATTGCTCGGACATTCGTTTCTGCTGGCCGCCGACAAACGCGAGGAGGAAATTCCCCCCGCAGCGATCCTGAAACAGCTGAACCAGATCAAAGAACGGTGGAGGCATACCGTCGTCTACCTGCGCGAACGGATCACGAGCCACAACCGGCGGCGGCTGATCGAACAGAACATTCCCTTCGTCGTTCCCGGTACTCAGCTCTTCCTCCCGATGCTCGGGATGGATCTTCGCGAGCGCTTCGAAAAAGTGCACGCCGCCAGGTCGGTGATGAGCCCCTCCGCTCAGCTTCTGCTTCTGCATGTTTTTCATGCGCACGCCTATGGACCGCTGACTCCCGGAGCAATGGCGCAGACGCTCGAATACACGCCCATGACCATGACGCGTGCATTCGCAGAATTGAAACACCTCGGCATCGGCAACCATGTCGTTCGGAAGAAAGACCGGCGTCTCTCCTTCGCACTCACCGGACGGGAATTATGGAACCAGGTCTCGCCGTTGATGCGGTCGCCCGTGAACAAGACCGTCTTCGTCGAAGAGTCGCCTTCTCTGCGAACCTTTCCCATGGCGGGGCTCACGGCGCTTGCCAGCCATTCCATGATCGCTCAGCCAGTCATTCCCACCGTCGCATGTGATGCACCGACATGGCGCACACTCCGTACTCGGGTTCGCATTGTTCCTGTTGCTGATCGGGACACGATTCAACTTCAGGTGTGGAACTATTCCCCCGGGCGGTTCGCCTCCAAGGGAGCAGTCGACCGGCTCTCGCTCTATCTCTCCCTGCAGCAGGATTCCGACGAACGGGTCCAGGCCGCCCGTGCCGAAATGCTGGAGCGGATTCCATGGTGAAGGGACTCGATCTGTTCCTGCGGCGTCTCGGACGGTTCGACGGCCAATTCGTTCTCATCGGCGGTGTCGCGTGCGACGTGCTCCACGAGGATGCCGGACTGCCGTTTCGTCCGACAAAGGATATCGACATCGTTCTCTGCGTCGAAGCACTCAGCAACGAGTTCATCGGCGCGTTCTGGGACTTCGTTCGCGAAGGCGGGTATGAGATGCGCCAGCGTAGCGACGGGACCCCCAAGCGGTACCGCTTTCTGAAACCGGCCGATCACGCCTATCCGTTCATGCTTGAGTTGTTCTCGCGCAAGTCTGAAGCCCTCGAGGTTCCCGAAGGCCAGCACATCGTTCCGATTCCATCGAATGAAGAGGGATCGGGTTTGTCCGCCATTTTGCTGGACGAATCGTACTACCGGCTGATGAAGGAGCAGCGGCTCGAACTGGCCGGCGTACCGATCGTAGGACCTGCGGGGTTGCTGCTTCTGAAGGCAAAGGCGTACATCGACCTCCGCACGCGCAAAGAACATGGTGAGCAGATCCAGGAGCATGACATCGTCAAGCATCGGGCTGACGTGTTCCGTCTGTACCGGCTGCTCGAGCCGGGATTGATGCTGGCGGTAGATGTAGCCATCCGCCGCGATCTCCGGATGTTCATCGAACGGATGGGGGCCGAAGAGGTCGATCTCCGCCGGCTCGGCATCATGCAGGAGACCAAAGAGGAGATCATGCAGGCGCTGGAGCGGATGTATATCGTTTCATCCTCCTGACTGTTCCTGCCCCCAGAAGCACAACGCTCCATCTCCGGATGACAATAAATTGTCATCTCAAACAGAACGCAGACCCGGAATCGCGGGTTTGAGCGAATGGAGCATCTTTCGTGCGTTTGTCCGCCGAAGGCGGACTGGCGATTTACGCGGCGGATGCGTCTTTAGGATTTCGATTTCGGGGCTAAGTTCTCTTTCTTCTGCCCCCAGATAGAATACGCTCC
>JBFYQI010000366.1:0-3466 GCA_041302875.1 Ignavibacteria bacterium | reverse complement strand
GCCATCCGCGGATAGCATTCACTTCCACGAGGCGAGAACCCATGGAACTCACGACCGTTCGCATCGAAAAACCCGAGCCGGTCAATTTCATTCTCGGGCAATCGCATTTCATCAAGACGGTGGAAGACCTTCACGAAGCGATCGTCCAAACGAACGGCGGGATGAAGTTCGGGATCGCCTTCTGCGAATCATCCGGACCGGCGCTCGTCCGCTGGAGCGGAAACGATGCGGCGATGATCGAACTGGCCAAGAAGAACGCCCTCGCGCTCTCCTGCGGACACTCCTTCATCATCTTCCTGGACAATGGCTTCCCTGTGAACATCCTCAATGCGGTCAAGACCGTTTCCGAAGTGTGCGGCGTGTACTGCGCGACCGCGAACCCGGTCGAGGTCGTCGTCGCCGAGACGGCACAAGGACGCGGCATCATGGGGGTCATTGATGGCATGAAGACGAAGGGGATCGAGAACGAGAAGGACATCGCCACGCGAAAGGAATTCCTGCGGAAGATCGGCTACAAGTTGTGAGGCTGACGGACGAAAGGCCCATCCCATGATCGCTCGTCTCTGTTCCTTCGCTGTGCTCATGCTCCTTGTCGGATGCGGACGTTCGGACGACGAACTCCGCACGATGATCCGGGACGAAACGGCTGCAGCATTCTCGAAACACTACAGCACGACCGCGCAGGTCATCGGACCGTATTCCCCCGCCATCAAGTCGGGCCCATTTCTGTTCGTCTCCGGCCAGATCGGGATCGATCCGATCACGACCGAACTCGTCTCCGATGATCTCGAAGCACAGACGCGTCAGGCGCTCACCAACCTGTCAGCGGTCTTGCGCGAGGCGGGATATGATTCCTCGCACGTCGTTCAATGCACGGTCTATCTGCGCGACATGAAGGAATTCCAGCGGATGAATCTCATCTATGGCGGATTCTTCGCCGAAGGAAGGTATCCGACGCGAACCACGGTCGAAGTATCCGCTCTCCCCAAGAACGCCAAGGTCGAGATCGCGGCCGTGGCGATCAAATGAACAGTCCTCAGACCAACGAACTGACATGAAACGCCCCTCGCTTTCCGCACCTCGCGGCACGACGCTCACCTGCAAAGGCTGGGTCCAGGAAGCCGCGCTCCGCATGTTGATGAACAACCTCGATCCCGACGTTGCTGAACGGCCACAGGACCTTGTCGTCTACGGCGGCACCGGGAAAGCGGCACGCAACTGGAAATGCTTCGACGCCATCGTGGAGACGCTGCGCCAGCTTGAGAACGACGAAACGATGCTCGTCCAATCGGGGAAGCCGGTCGCCGTGTTCAAGACCCATCCGAATGCACCGCGCGTGCTCATCAGCAACTCGATGCTCGTCCCGCAGTGGGCCACCTGGGATGAGTTTCGGCGACTCGAAGGACTCGGCCTGACGATGTACGGTCAGATGACGGCGGGAAGCTGGATCTACATCGGCACGCAAGGGATCCTGCAAGGGACGTATGAGACCTTCGCGGCCGCGGCGACACGGCATTTCCGTGGAACACTCGCGGGGCGATTTCTGCTCACCGCGGGACTCGGCGGCATGGGGGGAGCGCAGCCGCTCGCGGCGACCATGAACGGCGCTGCCTGCCTCGCCATCGAGGTCGACCCATCCCGCATCAAGCGACGATTGGAAACGCGATACCTCGACACCTCCACGGACGATCTGGAGCATGCTCTGCGCCTGATCCGCGAAGCGAAGGAAGCGAAGAAGCCCCTCTCCGTCGGACTGCTCGGGAATGCGGCGGAGATCGTGCCGCGCATTGCGGCGGGGAGATTCCTTCCCGACATCGTCACCGACCAGACATCCGCACACGACACGTTGAACGGATACGTTCCCGCCGGAATGCCGTACGCCAAAGCGCTCGCATTGCGGAAGAAGAATCCGAGGAAGTATGTCGCGCTCGCGCAAGCCTCGATCGTCGAGCATGTGAAAGGCCTCTTGAAGCTCAAGAAGCGGGGCGCGGTCGTATTCGACTACGGGAACAACATTCGCGGCGAAGCGCTCGCGAACGGATTGAAGAATGCGTTCGACGTACCGGGCTTTGTACCGGAATACATTCGTCCCCTCTTCTGCGACGGCAAGGGGCCCTTCCGCTGGGCGGTCTTGAGCGGCGACCCGGAAGACCTGTACCGCACGGACCGGGCCGTGCTTGAGACATTCCCCGAGAACACGCAGCTGTGCACCTGGATCGAGAAGGCGCAGAAGCAGGTTGCGTTTCAGGGATTACCGGCCCGCATCTGCTGGCTCGGCTACGGTGAACGGGCGAAGATGGGTCTCATCTTCAATGAACTCGTCGCACGCGGCGAAGTGAAAGCCCCCATCGTGATCGGACGCGACCATCTCGATTGCGGGAGCGTCGCATCGCCGAACCGGGAAACCGAGCGAATGCGCGACGGCAGCGACGCGATCGCCGACTGGCCCATCCTCAACGCGTTGCTCAACGCCACCGGCGGTGCGAGTTGGGTCAGCGTGCATCACGGCGGCGGTGTCGGCATCGGACTTTCCCTCCATGCGGGCATGGTGGTGGTTGCCGACGGAACGCCCGCGGCAGCCGAACGATTGCAGCGCGTCCTCACCTACGACCCGGGCATGGGTGTCGTGCGTCATGCCGATGCCGGATATGCGCGAGCGATCGAGAACGCAAAACAGTGGAACGTCAAGATCCCCATGCTCCGTTGATGGAGCGAACATCTGAACACAGGAGGCCCCATGCATCCCTTTGGACACATCGAGATCCCGACCACGAACATCGAAAAGGCGAAGAAGTTTTTCGGAACCGTCTTCGGATGGACCTTCACGCACGTGCCGGACATCAATTACACGCTTTTGCACACGAGCAAGCATCCCAACGGCGGATTCGAACTCGTGAAGCGCATCCCGAAGAAGGGACAGGTCAACGTCTACATCGAGGTCGAGGACATTGACGAAGTGCTGAAGGCTGTCCGCAAAGCCCGAGGCAAAGTGCTGATGAAGAAGACCGGAGTCGGTTCGATGGGATGGCGCGCGCAGTTCTCCACGCCAGACGGTGTCATCCTGTGTTTGTGGCAGGCCTTGCAGCGGAGCGCGTGAGCGCACAGCGGGACGCATGAGCAAGAAGAAGCATTCGAAGCCGCGCGCGAAGTCGACGGGGACCGGACGGAAAGCACCATCCGGCCGCCTCCCCCATGGAACGCGTGATCTGCACTGCACGATCGGCCCCGGCGGCTTGCTCACAGAGATGAATCCCGCTTGGCAATCCGAGCTTGGATACTCGGAAAGCCAATTGCACGAGAAGACCCTCCTCGATTTCGTTCTCCCCGCAGACGCAGAGAATGCGACGCAGATGCTCGAACGCCTGTTGAGTGGCGAAGCCATCACTGGCCTCGAACTCCGGCTCTTGACGGCAACCGGATCGTATCGGTGGTTCGAGTGGTCCGCGCGCACAGAGCCTTCATCGGC